>DGHF01000084.1 GCA_002392545.1 Ruminococcus sp. UBA3855 | reverse complement strand
AGCGAAAAATGATTGAAAGAGGGTGAAACCAATGAACTTTAAAAGTGTTGCTCCTAAAATTATTGCACTTCAAAATCCGAAAAACAAGAATTATGAAGTGCATCTGGAAAAGACGGCATCAGAGATAGAAATGCTTATGGCATTCTCTGCTGTAGTTGCTGGGGTGTATGATTTCCTGCTCAGACATGGAGAATCAAAAGATAAGGCTTGGATGACGATGCTGAGTATTGTCAACAACATTGACGAAATAATCCATAAACCGGAGGAATGAGCATATGAAACTGAAAGACCTGATGCAAGCAATGCCAACAACGCAACGGTTCATTCTTCTGGATGTAACGACAAAAAAAACAATGGAATGCAACGTTTGGCAATATTTTGAAAGAATACTTCCAACTTCTAATGATGAAAGAACTAATCTGGATGAAGCTGAGATTCTTTCCATTGCCGCTGAAAACAACATTATTAATCTTGCTGTCAGAACAGGGGAAGAATTTTTCAAAGAAGAGCGTGCAGAAGATAGGGCAGACTTTGTTCAGGAGCTTGGAAATCTGATGAATCTCTATGCAGGCAGAACAAATGTCAAAAGCATGGAATATATTCAGGACGGCTATGACGAATTTGTGCTTATCACGTTTGAGAACGGCGAACAGAAGAAGAAATGCATTACTGGTGATAGCAGCCTTGCTATCATGAATGACATTTACAAGACCTTGAGATAAGTTTCAACAATCTTTCAACATATTGTGGAATAGAGGTGATAAGTTATGTATGAGGCTGATTTGGTCTATGACCAGATTGAAAGTATGCTTGGTGGAATCGCTGATTGTACATGCAGCACATGTGTGAGTATCAAAGATGACCTTCTGAGTCTGGCAAAGCAGCTGCTCGGAGCTGATGCCAGAGACGAGCTGGAGAAGTTCTATGAAGAGTGGACAGGTGAAGAATCAGACGAATGAAAGAAGTCAGTCCTATTTCGGGACTGACTATTTCACATGAAAAAATGTTGGTGGAATAACATATTCCACCAACATTTTGGAAGAAAATGGAAAATCAAGGGCGTGTTATAATGATTTATGCAGAATTCAAAGAAGTCACAATTCGTCTGAATATGCTGGATTTGGAATTCATGAAGTCCGGAATACAGCCAAATGATACGGTAATTCTTCCAGCTGACGGTCTGCCGCTTGCTGTTCCGGAACTTCCAGACACACCAACAGTACAGCACTATGCGGAAACATTTCTGGAATATAGGCGGAACACGGTACGGAACAGCAGCTATCAGAGATATGTTCGCTGTCTGAAAAGTAAAATTCTGCCTTATTTCGGAGATATGAGGCTGAATGCTGTGAATGGAAAGACTGTACAGGGCTTTGTAAACACCATGCTCCGGAACGGAATGGCAGTAAAGTCTATCAAGTATTGTGTAGGACTTCTGAAAAGCATCTTCCGCTGTGCTGAAATGGAAGGCATCATCAAAATGCCTGTAATCCGTCCGGATTATCCGAAACAATACAAGAAAGAATGTACAGTTCTGACTGATGAACAGTTTCATCAGCTTGATGATTACCTTGTTCATGAAATGAAAGTGATTTCTTCGGCTCTGCTGATTGTGATGCATACTGGCATTCGTCTCGGAGAGGTCTGTGCTTTGCAGTGGTCTGACATTGATTTCAATACGAATAGTTTCTACATTCAGCATAGTGTTCAGCGGTATTACATACCGGACGAAAAAAGAACCGTCTGCGAACTCGGTGAACCAAAGACACCGAAAAGCAAACGGAGAGTATATCTTCCGGAACATTTGACAGAATTCTTGAGAATCCATCAGGGAACGGGCTATATCTGTACTGGAACAGAAAAGTTTGGAAATCCGGAATCAGTCAGAAATGCGTTCAATAGAAGATTGGAAAAACTGAATATTCCGCATGTCCGGTTTCATGACCTACGGCATGGATTTGCTACCAGAGCGATAAACGGTGCAGGGATTGACCCGAAAACCGTTGCTGAAATACTTGGACATGAACATTGTGACATTACATTAGATATTTACACATCTTGTACTGCTGAGATGCAGATAGATGCCATGAACAGGATAGAAAAAAATCAACTATTCTGGAATAATCAAACAAATTCAAGACAAAAAGGAGAGTGAAATACGAAAATGCTGGAATGCAAGTTTTATATGCGTAATGGCACTGTGATTAAAGTGGGATGCAAGGAAGTGACTGTAAGGGTGAATCAGATTACAAGACGTTCTGGGACATTCCGGAGTCAACACCACAATGATTTATACCAGACTTTCAGGAGAAGAACAGAAACGGCAGATTGACAAGGCGGTGAACTGGTAATGAATGAAAAAAAAGAAATCATCCAAAGAATTCAGCAAATTTCTGGTCAGTGGTCTCCGTATCAGGTTTTTACCGACTGGGTGGAATGTGTAGCACTGACAATTCAGAACAATTGCTACGCATTTTGTAAAGAAAAAGATGAACTTTATCAAAAGCGTGAACAGCGATATTGCAGCATTATAAAGAAATACAGTGCTGAGGAGCAGAGCTTTATTGTTGAAATGACAGGGCTTCTGACTATGGCAATGGAAATTGAATTTTCTGACATACTCGGTGAAATCTACATGGAGTCCGGTTGCGGTAATAAGAATACAGGGCAGTTTTTCACACCGTTCAATGTATCGAAGATGTGCGCTGATATGACTCTGCTGCAAGATTTCGAGAAAGATGAAATCATTCCGGTTCATGAGCCGTCCTGCGGAGCTGGCGGAATGATTATCGCTATGGCATCGGTTCTGAAAGACAAAGGCATCAATTATCAGAAAAAAATGCGTGTTGTCGCACAGGATTTGGACTGGAAGGCTGTCTATATGACTTATGTACAGCTTTCTTTATATGGTATAGATGCTGTTGTAGTGCAGGGCGACACGTTGCTTGACCCGTATCATATCGACTACCCGATTGAACGCACATTCAGGACACCAAGAAACATGGGGGTAATACTGTGAAAGGAGAACTGATTAACAACATCCTGATGATGTTGCAAAAACAAGGCATACAAATTGACGGGCTTCATGAAAAATTGATTTTGCTTTTCCGTAATGTAGAATGTACACCAATTGAGACATCACTTGCTATTATTGACGAAACTGCAAATGAACACCTGATAAAGCAGTTTGTTGCTGCGAAAATGATAAGCGGATGCACAGAAAGAACAATCTCTTTCTATGCAAAAACCTTAATGTCTGTCATGGGAAAAATCAATAAAAATATTCCTGAAATAACTGCTGATGATGTCAGAGTATATTCCGCTGGGAGACTTGTCAAAGACAAAGTCACAAAAGTGACAGTTGACAATGAAATTCGTGTTCTCCGGTCGTTCTATGCTTATCTTTGTGCAAACGAAATTGTACAGAAAAATATCATGCTTCAGATTGATAAGATGAAGCCTGACAAGGTAAAAAAACATTCTTTCAGCGAAATGGAAGTGGAACAAATTCGCTCTGTTTGCCGTAATGCAAGAGAATCCGCTATTATAGAATTGCTTTTGTCTACTGGATGCAGAGTTTCAGAACTCTGCCAAATACAAATAGCCGATATTCAGAAAGATAAAATTCTTGTGCATGGGAAGGGAAACAAAGACCGGACAGTATACTTAAATGCAAAAGCACAGCTTGCAATCTCAAAATATTTGAGCCAAAGAAATGATAATAATCCATGGCTGTTTGCAAAGGGTTATGAATTTAGTGGGAGATGTAAGGCCAATGCTTTATGGTGGCAAAATCCGGCGGCAGTTGCAGAGGGGCATATCAGTAAAAGCAATATCGAAACGGTTGTACGCAAGCTTGGCAAGAAAATAGGAGTTCAGGCATATCCGCACAAATTTCGCAGGACATGTGCAACAATGGCTTTAAGACGTGGAATGCCAATAGAACAGGTCTCAAAAATGCTTGGTCATGAGCAGATTACTACCACACAGATTTATCTTGATTTGCAAGAAGAAGACCTCGAAATTGCACATAAAAAATATGTCACATAAAATAAAAAACAGTCCCGGCAGATGTGCGGTCGCACCGGAACTGTTACATCAAAACCGCTAACAGAAATCAAAAGGAGAATGAAATAATGCAGAAAAATTCTGAATATCGACTGAAACGCTGTCCATTTTGTGGCGGTCAGGCAAGAATTTTGTCCACATGGGACGGACTGTACAAGGCAGAATGCAAATGCTGTACCTGTGGAACAGCATCTTATACTACTCAGATTGCTGTTGCTCGGCGATGGAATCAAAGAGCAGACAGTTATCTGGCAAAGTGGATTCCCTGTGAAGAACATCTTCCAGAGAACGAAAATCCGTGTCTTGTAATCTGTCGGACATGGAGTATGGCTGAAAATGCATGGAAAGAAGGAAAATTGATGATTCTGCGGTATCTGCCGAAAGAACATAGATGGAACATCAGCGGCATGACAGATGTCACGCATTGGATGCCCATGCCGGAAATGCCTGAAAAGAAAGGAGAAATTACATGACTGACCGAGAAAAAGCAATTGCACTGGCCACTGATGAAACGCCTGTCATTGACCTGAAAGATAATGATTTCGGCTGTATCCTGTGTGCATCTGTCCGGTACAGCTTAGGCAGAAAAACATATATGCCCAGCCTTGTGACAAGTTTCATCAGACCTTTTTTGCCGTATCTGAATGATAACACAATTTGGAATTTACAGAAAGATATTTCAGAATTCAGAGACTACGGTGATGATTGTGATGTTCAGACATGGACAGCGTTTTTGGCAGATGTCAGAGCCGAGGTCAGAAAGCGAGGCATTACACGATGAAGGGCATATTCAAGCTGAATCCGGATTATCAGGAAATTCTGAAATTGGATAGTATGCTGAACATAGCAAAAATTCCGCATATCAGGCACAGAATGTTTGATGGCTGGAAGATAGCCTATATTGCTGATGGAAAAGTGATTTCTGATGTAGTTGAACATATGGGCAGTTATGGACATGAGAGAGATTTGATTGAGCTGATGGATTTCAGCTTTCTGACAGGACAGCAGAAAGACAAAGATGAAGTCATTGGCTATCTGTCAGCTTACGAAATATTCAAAGTTTGGAATAATGATTACAGAAAAAGAAAGCAGCTATTATAATTAAATTAACCAAATGGTTAAGTTCTATGCCATCCCAAATCAGGGCGGCATCTTTGATGGGTGGGCGTTTCGCCCAGTCATCAAAGAAATCAAAGTGAAAGCCCCGAAAATCCTTGACAAAATGGCTATTTTCTGTTAGAATTAAGATGAAGAAAATATGTTCGTGTTAGAGGTGATTTTGTGAAAAAATTCGTGAAAGTGGTCAGTAACTACTGTGAAGAAACAAATGACTTTGATGATAGTTTCTGCGTGCAGGAAGAACTGATTCCGGTCAAGAATTTGATTAAGATTTACAAGTATAAGGGTGGAAAGCCGATGCTTGCATATGTGTGGCGTAATCCTGTCAGCGGTATTCTGATGGAATGGCGGCAGATTTTCCATTCTGATAGGCAGAGAGATACGCTGTTCAGCAAATTAGAAAAGCAGCTTTGCTAATCTTGACAGAATGCCGAAATTCTGCTATAATTAAGACATGCAAAGGAAAATAATGCAGTCTGCTGTAAATGATACTGGAGGGACTGCAATGCAAGCAAAAACTGTAGGCGGACGAATCAAATACCTGAGAGACCAGAACCACATGACACAGAAAGCACTTGCAAGACGGCTCTATGTGTCAGACAAAACAGTAGCGAGTTGGGAAGCCGACCGCACAGAACCAAAAATCATCTTCATTATAGAATTATCAGCATTATTCCACGTTTCCTTAAATTATTTGCTCATGGGAAAAGATTACACTCCTTGATTACGGTCAGGGAGTGTAATTTTATTTCTCTATGTTTTGTAGAATTTCATTGACATTTCAAGCAATATACTATATAATAGTAACAATATAGCAGACAATTATTTTCCATTGCTTTTGACATTCCTTCATTTACCGCCTTCCGGCGGTATTTTGGCAGAGTAGAGCATTGGCAGCTTGCAAGGCTCATAACCTTGAGGTAGGCGGTTCGATTCCGTCCTCTGCAACCATATGTAATTTCAGAGCATCTTTTTTTGAATCATATCTAAAAAGGATGCTGTTTTGTTTATTTGGAGGCTTTTGATATGATTCGGATGCAGATTGAAGGCGAAAAAATAGAACTTGAACTGCGTGGCTGTGATGAGCTGATTCTGGAAGAACTTTCTATTGCTACTATCAGGATGCTGAAAGCTATGGAAATGAGTGAAGGTAATCCAATCAAAGAAAACCTGGCAGCATTGGTATTGTCCTTGCTGAGTGAATCGGAACAAATCAACACTTCAGGGTGATTATGTGAATGATGAAAACCTGATTCCGGCTGCACACAAGTTAACTGTCGAGGAACAGTCGAGAGGTGGCAAAGCATCCGGCAAAGCCAGACGAAAGAAAAAGAGTATGAAACAGGCGGCTGAACTGCTCCTGCATCTTCCTTCCAATCAGGAAGATGATTCTCAGATGCTTTCTGATGTTGGTCTGGATGCTGATGAAGAAGCTACCAACATGCTGATTGTTGTGGCAGCTATCATCAAAGCGGCAAAATCCGGAGATGTAAAGGCAACAAGAGTGCTGATGGACATTACCGGAACAGACTACTACAAGAATGAATACCTGAAACTTCGGAAAGCAGAACTCAAGCTCAAACAGCAGAAAGCAGAGGATGACTGGTAATGTACGGCGTAAAAGAAAATAAATGCCTGGAAGAAATAGCAACATGCAGATTTCAGGATACAATGGACATTGAAGGCAGCACAAGAGAAACCAAAATCTATCATAACGACAAGATTACTGCGGAAAGTGCCGTGATTGTGAGCTTTTCTGGTACGTATTATTCCGGTGTTACATTTGAGGCAACTGTCGGAAATGGCGCGGCACTGGTTACAGTTGTTTATGAGGGAGAGGATTCTTTTCCGATAACCTATAATGTGACTGTGATATGAATGAGAAACAGCAAGCCTTCTACAAATCAAGGCAATGGGTAAACCTGATTAAGCTCCTGCGGATAGAGCGTGCCTCAGAGGACGGCTTTGTTATCTGCGAGCATTGCGGCAAGCCGATTCTGAAAGCATATGACTGCATTGCACATCATATCGTGGAGCTGACAGAGGAAAATGTTGACGATGCTACTGTTGCTCTGAATCCGGATAACATCAGACTGGTACATTTCCGCTGTCATAATGAGATACACAAGCGGTTCGGCTATGGAAATCAGGCAAGAATCATACAGCAGGTGTATCTTGTCTATGGTTCTCCGTGTTCCGGAAAGACTACATGGGTTGACAGCGTGGCAGAACCGGAAGATATTATCATGGATATAGACAGGCTATGGAGTGCTGTCCGCTCCGGAGCATGTGGACAATATGAGAAACCTCCGGAGTTGAAAAGCAATGTGTTTGCGATGCGTGAATCTCTGCTGGATATGATACGGGTACGGCGTGGTAAGTGGCATAATGCCTATGTGATAGGCGGTTATCCGTTACAGGGAGAAAGAGAACGTCTTGCTGACAGTTTGAATGCCAGACTTGTCTTCATTGATACTCCGAAAGAAATCTGTCTGGAACGGGCGAAACAGAAAAATTCTGACTGGACTGATTTCGTAGAGAATTGGTTCGACCGCTACTCCCCCCCTCTGCCTTAAAATTTTTTCCTCCGGGGGATTGGATAAGGGGTGGTAATTCTCACAGAAAGCGATTTTTTGAGATTTTTGAAAAAATTTCCGAAAATCCGGAAGGGGATTTGCATGGATAGGGAACAAGAACTGATGAAACTGCTTTTTGATGCCGGAATTGATGCGATGGTAACAGTTTTTCAGAAACTGGTGCAGGAAATCGTCTTTCTGGAGCAGCAGCTTACAGAATTGAAGAAGTATCCCTTCATTTCTGTGAATCCGAAGAATCCAGCACAGCAGAAGCCGACACCGGCAGCGAAGCAGTATAAGGAAATGCTCCAGCAGTACAACAACAGCATAAAAATCATGATTCGGACTCTGGAGCGGAACAAAGGCACAGAAACTTCTCCGCTCCGTGAATATCTTGAAAAAATGAGGCGGAAAGATTGAGCTGCTATCTGCTGGAATATCGTGAAGCTATCCGCCGGGGAGAAATTGTTGCAGGAAATGAGCTGATAACGGAGCTTGACAATCTGATTGCTGACATGAATGACCCTCACTACATCTATGATACCACGGATGCAGAAATGCGGATGGATTTCATGGAAAACTGCATCAGGCTGACAAAATCGCCATTTTACGGCAAGCCTATGAAGCTGATGCTCTGGCAGAAGGCATTTATTGAGGTCGTTTTCAGCTTTAAAATGGCGAATGAAACCTATACCGACAGTTTCGGCATGGAGAAACATGTTGACAGGTTTCAGAAAATCGTCCTGCTGATTGCCCGTAAGAATACCAAATCGGAGACTTGTTCGGCATTAGGGCTGACAGAAAGCATCATCGGCAACGAGGGAGCGGACATTGTGTGCAGTTCCAACGACGACACACAGGCGAACATCCTGTATGATGCGATTGACACCATGCGGAAGATGATTGACCCGAAGGAGCAGGACACTCACAAGAATCAGCAGTGTATCAAGATTTACGGCACAAACTCAAAGATTTTCAAGATTTCAGACCGAACCAGAAACAAAGAAGGCAGAAACATTGATTTTGCTATCATTGATGAGGTTCACGAGATGAAAACCAACGTGATTCTGAAATCTATTGAGCAGTCTCAGAGCCTGAAAGATAATCCGAAGCTGATTATCATTACAACAGAGGGTTTCGTCAATGACGGTGCATTGGATGAAATCCTGAAAAACTGCCGTGAAATCATAAACGGCGAAGATGACAGTATTTCAGCAGAACGGACACTTCCGTGGTTATATACACAGGACTGTGAGCAGGAAATCTGGACAGATGAGAAAAGCTGGCAGAAAGCCAATCCCTCTCTTGGGACTGTCAAGAAGTACAGCTATCTCCGGACACAGATTGACCTTGCAAGAAAAAGTAAGGCTGACCGGATTTTCGTACTCTCCAAAGACTTCAACTTCAAGCAGAACGGTGTTCAGGCATGGCTTAACACAGAAGATTACCGATATGAAGCTGTTTATGATGTAGAGGATTTTCGTGGAGCTGTCTGTCTGGGTGCGGTTGACCTGTCCGAAACAACGGATATGACCTCGGCTAAGATTCTGCTGATGAAGAAGAATGACAAGACAAAGTATATTTATCAGCATTATTGGATTCCGGAAAGCAAGCTGGAGAACGCTGACGACAAGCAGGCAGGGGCAAAGTATCAGGAGTGGGCAAAAGCCGGACTGCTGACTATCTGCGAGGGGAATGACATTGACCTGACTCTGGTTGCTGACTGGTTCTATCATCTGTATAAAGAATATCATATCCGGCTTTACAAATGTGGCTATGATGTGAAGTTTTCAAAGGAATTTCTGAAACGCATGGATGAATACGGATTTGAATGTGAAATAGTGATTCAAAACAAAATCACGCTGTCCAATGCAATGAAACTCTGTGAAGCAGACCTGAAAGCACGGCTTGTCAACTACAATCAGAATGAAATGGACATCTGGTGTCTGGGTAATGCCATCATGGAAGTTGACAGCATGGGCAACTGTCAGGCGGTCAAAGTTTCCGGACAGCCGTCAAAACGCATTGACGGGGCTGTCACTCTGATTATCCTGTATGAGATGTTCCGGCGGTACAGGAGCGAATTCGTAAGAGCATTGAGGTGAGAAACACGGGTATTTTCGACATTTTCAAGAAGAAATCAGAACCGAAATTTATGGTCTATGCCAAGATGTTGGACGGCAGAACTCCGGTATTTTCACAGTTCGGAACGGATATTTATGCCTCGGATGTGGTTCAGCAGGCGGTTTCCTGTATTGTGCATGAAATTCTGAAACTTCGTCCGGCACATGTTCGGCAGACAAACGGCGTGGACAGCTCCGTGATTGAGGGAAATATCCAGAATGTTCTGGACAGACCGAATCCGCTGATGACGACTGCCGACTTTCTGGAGAAAATCACATGGATTCTTTTCCTGAACTATAACTGTTTCATCCTGCCGACATGGGAGGGAAACACGCTGACCGGCTTATATCCGTTGAATCCGGTCAATGTGGACTTTCTGGAAGATGCAGCAGGCAGGCTTTTCATCAATTTCAAGTTCCGGAACGGCTATGAATCCGGAGCTGTTCGGGCTGATGATGTGATTCATATCCGGAAGAATTATTCTGTCAATGACTATATGGGTGGAAATGCCTCCGGACAGCCGGATAATGCGGCACTCCTGAAAACATTGGAACTCAACAGCACACTCCTGCAAGGTGTCGGAAAAGCCCTGAAATCCAGTTTTGCGGTTAATGGCATCGTGAAATATAACACGGTCATGGATGATGGTGTTACAGAAAAGAACATCAAACTCATGGAAGAACGACTGATGCGGTCTGACAGTGGGCTGTTACCTCTGGATATGAAAGCGGAGTATATTCCGCTTGACAGGAATATTGAGATTGTTGACCCTGAAACGCTGAAATTTGTGGATGAAAAGATTCTCCGATATTTTGGTGTTCCACTGTGTATTCTGACCGGAGACTACACAAAGGAACAGTATGAGGCTTTCTACCAGAAAACGCTTGAGCCGCTTGTTATCAAGCTGTCACAGGCTTTCACCAAAGGAATTTTCACGAACCGAGCCGCTTTAGGATTCGGAAATAAGATAGTTTTCTTTGCAGAAGAACTTGTTTTCATGACAATGAGTCAAAAGCTGGACTTTGCTCATATGATGGGCGACAGGGGAGCAGTTTATGATAACGAACTCCGTGTAATGTTTGGCATGAAGCCGCTGAAAGAGCTGGAAGGCGTTCGGAAAATGTCCCTGAACTATATTGATGCTGATATTGTAAACGAATATCAACTGAACCGGTTACAGGAAAATGAGGTGAATGAAGATGAATCCTGAAGAAAAAGAACTTATCAGAAGAAACTACAGCTTTGAAATCCGGGCTGAACAGGACGAGAATCAGGGTGCTGTCATTACCGGCAGACCGATTGTCTATAACAGTATGACGGATTTAGGCGATTTCTTTGAAGTGATTGACGGCGGTGCATTGAACAGAACAGACCTGTCAGATGTACGGTTTCTTGTAAATCACAATACAGACATGATTCCTCTGGCACGGGCAAGCCGGAACAATCCGGACAGTACCATGCAGATGAATGTTGATGCCTATGGTATGGCGATTCGTGTGAATCTTGACATAGAGAACAACAGCGAGGCAAAAGCCTTGTATTCTGCCGTCCAGAGGGGCGATATTACAGGCATGTCATTCATGTTCTGGATTTCGGACTATGAATGGAAAGACCTCGACACGGACAAGCCTACCCGTCATATCAGAGGTATTGAAAGTGTGCTGGAAGTTTCAGCCGTGACTTTCCCGGCATATGAGGCAACGGAAATTCATGCCCGTGATAAAAAATCACTCGAAAAAGCAAGACAAGGTCGCCCATCGGCGGCACTTGAACTTGAAAAAGAGAAATTCAAAGCATTATTCGGAGGTGTCAGCCATGAATGAAGAAAGCCATGAACTCGAACTGGAAGCAGCAGAAAGCACTGTTCCGGGCATTGGTGACGTGAATATTGTCGTGAATGGCAATATCAAGTCGTTAAGCATTACTGTGAATCATTTCAATGAAACAACTGAGGAGGATAATGCAGAATGATTGAATATCTCAAGAAACTGATTAAAACCAAGACTGAACAGGCTGATAATATCCGCAGTCAGGTCGAAAATTCTACAAATGTGGATGAAGTCCGCAGCCTGACTAAGCAGATGGAAAGCCTTCAGGCGGAAATCCGTGAGGCACAGGAACAGCTTGCCAAACTGGAACAGCCGGAACATCAGCCTGCTGATACACGCTCTCTGAATCCGATGGCAAGCTACGGAACAGCCAGAAGTCAGACCTCTACGGAAGATAAGGAAGTCGAACGGCGTGTTGCTTTTGCGAACTTTGTCACAAGAGGCACACCGATTCCGGCGGAACTCCGTGATACAACCAAAACAACTGACACAAGTGCCGCTATCCCGGTCTATCTGGCAACAGATATTATCGAACGGCTTGAAGCAATCGGCATGATTCTGCCGTTAGTCACCAAAACAAGCTATCCGGCAGGTCAGCGTATTCCTGTAGACAGCGTGAAACCTGTTGCAACATGGGTCGGCGAGGGTCAGACTTCGACAAAGCAGAAGAAAACTGCCCTCGGCTCTATCACATTCGGCAGCTATAAACTCCGCTGTGAAATCGCTATGACACAGGAAGTAACTGTGCAGACTCTGCCCTCGTTTGAACGTCTGTTCATCAGACAGGTTTCCGAGGCAATGACGAAAGCCATTGAAAGTAAAATTATTTCTGCTGATGACGGTACTGCCGGAAATCCGACAGGTATCTTCTACAATCCAAACGAAGCAACAACTCCGGATAAAGTAGTAGAAATTGAAGCCGGAACGGACGGCATTCTGAATTATCAGGTTCTTATCGATGCAGAAGCCAAACTTCCGCAGCAGTATGAAAATGGTGCAAAATGGTGCATGACGAAAGCCACATTTATGGGATTTGCGGGTATGGTAGACAACAATGGTCAGCCGATTGCCAAGGTAGACAGTGGTATTACGGGCAAACCAGCCAGAGTGCTACTTGGTCGTGAAGTCGTCCTGTGCGGCGAGTATATGGCATCTTTTGCACAGACAGTTACAGAAGATACCATTGTTGCTTTCTTGTTCGATTTCAGTGACTATGTGCTGAATACGTCCTATGACCTTGGCATTCAGTCCAAAATCGACTGGGATACAGAAGACCATCTGACTAAGGCAGTCATGAGTGTCGACGGCAAGGCAGTAGACAGAACCAGTCTTGTAAAAGTCGTTAAGCTGGCAACTTGATAGGAGTGTGAATCATGGCTGATACAGAACTGCTTGAAAAAGTCAAACTTCTAATCGGGCAGACCGGTGATTCTGCCGATGCTGTGATTGTCGGATATATTGACGAAGTAACCGATTTCATGCTTGATGCCGGGATTTCAGCAGAAAAGATTTCTGCATCAGCCGGAGTTGTGGCAAGAGGAGTGTCAGACCTGTGGGACAACGATGCCGGAGAAGTAAAATTTTCCCCGTACTTCTTTCATCGTGTCACACAGCTTGCCATGAAATCCACGGAGGCAAACAGCTCATGATATATATTCCAAATGCCAAAAAGCAGATGCGGACTCCGGTCACACTCATGAAACCGGCTGAAACAAGGCGATATAATGGAGTGACATATCGTGAAGGCAATGCCAGACTTGATATTATCTTTGTCAACTGGAAGTCGTTCGGCGGAACAGAAACAGTTGTGAACGGTGTTCCGACAATTGAGGACACTGCACAAGTAACAACCAGATACCGTCCTGATATTAAGTCTGACTGCCGCCTGCAACTCTCCGATGGTCGTATCTATGAAATCATAGGAGAGCCGGAAAATCCGGATATGGCGAACCGCTATCTGATTTTCAAGGTGAAACGTCTGAAAGGCGGTCTGTAATGGCAAAGAAAAACAGAATCACAATGGAGTTCAATGGTTATTCTGTTCTGGAACGAAGATTGAAGGAAATCGGCGGCAATGCAAAGAAAACCGCTGAAAGTGCTTTAAAAGCATCTCACAATATTGTGACCAAAAAGCTGGATTCTGCGATTTCTCCGCACCGAAAAACCGGAGATGTTGAGGAATCCCTGAATAAAGCACCAGAAGTAAAGTGGACTGGTGACATTGGTGAAATCAAGGTCGGGTTCAATATCTCTGACGGCGGTTTACCTTCTATCTTTCTGATGTACGGCACAAAGCTGTTCGGTCAGCCGCATATTTCTCCGGATGAGAACCTTTACAATGCTGTTTATGGTACAAAGACCAAAAAGGAACTCCAGAAGATTCAGCGTGAGGTCTATGAAAAATCAATCGAAAGGGCGATGAAGAAATGAAATCAGAACTGATTGAAATTCTGGAAAGTTTCGGCTTTCCGGTATATCTGCAAGGTTCTTTGAACAGTACAGATGACTATCCGGACAGTTTCTTCACGTTCTGGAACTTCGAGAATCCGGAAAAATCTTTCTATGATAATGATGCAAACCGCTGTGTATGGGGATTCTGGATTTATTTCTACTCTACCAATCCTATGAAAACAGAAGAATTTCCGGAAAAAGCACGGCTACTGCTCAAGAAAAACGGCTGGATGCCGGACGGAAAGCCGATTGATATTTCAGTAGATAAGCCCACGCATACAGGTGCATTTTTCAGAGTTTACCATATCGAACAATACAAAAAGGAGAGAGAATAAATGTCCACTAATCAGATTGAATCCGATGTTGTTGAATTTCGTGGTGTCGATAAGCTTGTCATCGCCGAAGTAATCGAAGACAGTTCCAGTGCCTATACTGCTGGAACAGTTAGAAGCTTCGCACCAGTGGCACAGGTTCAGAAAGCCACTGAAAATTCTACAGCAAAAAAATACTATGATAATGTTGCCAAAATCACTATCCGTTCCGAAGGTGCAGACCAGATTACGCTGGTTACTCCTGCTCTTGACCTTGCAACACTTGGCTGGATTAATGGTAAAACAGTTGATGAAGATACCGGAGCTTTCATTGACACACCCTCTGTAGAGCGTAAATTTGCTATTGGCTACAGAATCAAGCTGACAGACGGCACATATCGCTATGTATGGAGACTGAAAGGCACATTCGATATTCCTGATGAGGAATCCAACACGGAAGATGACGGTACTGATTCCAACAATCAGACACTCAACTTCTCTGGTGACAGAACCATTCACAAATTTACAAAAGGCAATGCTGGTGCAAAGGCTGTGGTTCTGGATGAGCGTGATGATAAATGCGACTTTGACACATTCTTCGATACAGTTCAGACACCGGATACAATTGCATCTCTGAAGAAAACACCTTCTCCGTAATCTCAGAGGGACTTGTTCCCTCTTACATAATAAATTCTTACAGAGAGGATGAGTTCTATGAGAAGAATTAGCCGTGGAGATGTGTTTTATGCTGACTGTGGAGCTGGAGTAGGTTCAGAACAGACTGGCATCAGACCTGTCGTTATAATTCAGAACAATATTGGAAATCGTTATTCTCCTACTGTGATTGTGGCAATGGTCACATCCAGGCACAAAAAATCTTTGCCAACACATGTATATCTACATAACCCCGACTTTTCAAAGCCTTCCTGCGTATTGACGGAACAAATCCGGACAATCTCAACGGACAGGCTCAGAGGTTATGTATGCACACTCAAACGAGAAGAAATGCAGTCGATTGACAATGCACTCAAACAAAGTCTTGCAATCGCCTGAACAGGAGGCTACTATGGAGCTTACATTAAATATCTGTGACAAGAACGATAAAAGCAAAATCGTAAAAAGCTACAAGGCTGAAACAGTAGATTTCAGTTTCGGAGTAGTAGAAGATGTCCTGAATATTCTGGACTTTGACAACATGAAAACAGGCAATAACAAGGAAATCGCTGTCATGGTCGTGAAAGCCGCTGGACAACTCAAGCCGGTTCTGAAAGACCTGTTCCTTGGTGTGACCGATGAAGAAATTCGCTGTGTTCAGATAAGCAATCTGATTACTATTTTCCGTGGACTTGTACAGTACGCCACACAGGAACTCGATGCTCTGACTGGTGATGAAAAAAACTGACTTCCGGGGAACAGACCCCGGATAGTTTCTATGTTCTTCTGTTTGATATGAATGTCAATCTTTGTGACCGTTTTCTTTCCCTTGACCCGTTTAAGGTGCGTTCAGAGCGTTTTCATGATGTCCTGCTGATATACAGAAGGCTGACTGAGAAAATCAATCGTGAAAAGCCGAAATCTGCCGTAAATCTGAAAAAAACGAAAAAAGGCGTAATCATGCGTCCTGCTATGAATGACGACTGGTACTAAGGTGTGATATTGTGGCAAACCAGACGGATAACTATACAAGTAAATATAAAGTTGATATTAGCGACTTAAAAAAAGGCATCGCTGAAGCCAACAAGACCATAAAAACGGCAAACGCAGAGTTTAAGAATGCAACTGCCGGTACGAATGACTGGAGCAAAAGTGCTGACGGTCTTTCCGCAAAAATCAAACAGCAGCAGACAATCATTGATGCTGAAAAGAAAAAGCTGGAACTTCTGAAAGAACAGCTCTCCCGTCTGAACCAGAATCAGGAAAGCGGAAAGACCATTATTGCCGAACTGACTGTGAAGCATCAGGAAGCTGTCAAAACTTATGGTGAATCCAGTGAACAGGCGAAAAAGTACGCCAAACAGCTCACGGATGCACAGGCGGCACAGGAACGGAATGCCAATGCCGCTGATGAACTCCGGCTGAAAATCATCAATCAGGATACTGCTGTCAAAAATGCAGAATCTCAGGTCAGCCGTTATCAGTCAGCACTTTCCGATTTGCAGAACCATACGGAAACGCTGACCGAGAAAGTACAGCGGCAGCAGTCAGAACTTTCTGAACTGAAACAGAAGTATGCCAATGTTGCTGCTGAACAGGGAAAGAACAGCACCGAAGCCAAAGAGCTTGCCGGAAAGATTTCTGACCTCTCTGGAGAACTCAAAGATAACCGGAACAGGCTCAATGAAGCAGAACAGGCAGCAGATACCCTTGATGATTCTCTTGAAGATGTTGGAGACAGTGCTGATAAGACCACAAGCGGCGGTCTGACTGCCTTCAGTGTGGCTCTTGGAAACCTTGCAACAAAGGTCATTACAGGTGTTATCGACAAGCTGAAAGAAATGGCTGTGCAGACTGTCAATGCCGGTACTTCTTTCGATACTGC
>DGHF01000039.1 GCA_002392545.1 Ruminococcus sp. UBA3855 | reverse complement strand
TTTCGGGACTGGACAGCCCATGTTAATATCAATCCAGTCAGGTTCATATTTCTGCACCATTGCGGAGGCTCTCGCCATGAATTCCGGCTCGTTTCCGAACAACTGCAAGCCCATGGGATGCTCATTTTCACGAATTAAACAGAGGGCTTCACTGTTTTTGCTGTCGTAGCATAAGCCCTTTGCGGAAATCATTTCACTGACACAGAGAACAGCACCCATTTCATGACAAAGTTGTCTGTAGGCGGTGTCTGCTACTCCTGCCATCGGGGCAAGGGCGGACGTTTTCGGGACAGGGATTCCGGCGATTGTTGTTGTCTGGATTTCGTGCATGGTTATGACCTCCGAAGTGATTCAATAATGGAAAATTCTACTCTCTGTTATACTTCTCATTATATCCTTTTCCTGAAATCCTTTCAATGAAAACGATTAAGAATTTACAAATATTTCATCATTTTTGGGTAAGTCCTACAAATCGGAAAAGGAATTTTCGGGTATATTGCTGTCATGCACCTGTCAAGCCGGTTACGCATATTCTAAAAAAGAGCATTCAGCTCAGAAATGGAGTGATGAATCATGAAATCCAAATTAAAACTTCTCATTGCTGGCGGTGATAAACGTTTCATTTCCTCGGCGGAGAAGTTTTCACAATATTATGAAACGTATGCAGTCGGTTTCACTCGTGAACAAATTCCGGATGAACATGTGATATTGTGTGATGTTGAAAATGTTCCGGCTTGTGATGCGGTTGTGTTGCCTGTGCCTGTTTCCGTGGACGGGGTCAATGTCAATGCACCATTTTCCGAAAAAAATATTCCGCTCAGTTTAATTATACCCCATATGAAACATGATGCCATTGTGTACGGCGGTAAATTCAACGGCACAGAATCGCTTTTTCAGAATGCCGGATTTGTTACCTGCGATTATGTCAAAAATGAGGAATTCAGTGTCAGAAATGCCGTTCCGTCTGCTGAGGGGGCTTTGCAGATTCTTCTTGAGGAATTGCCTGTTACTGTTGCGGGAAGCAGGATTCTTGTGCTTGGGTTCGGGAGAATCGGGAGCTATCTGGCGAAAATTCTCCATGCATTGGGGGCGGATGTGACAGTTGTCGCCCGAAAACCTGAAGCACTCGCAAAAGCTCAGCAAATCGGTTGTCATGCCGTGTATTTTGACGAACTTCCTGAAATTGTCAGGGATGCGGATGCAATCTGCAATACTGTGCCTGTTGTTGTCCTGAACGGCGGTATTCTCGAAAAAGTCAGAAAAAATTGTCTGATTGTCGATTTGGCATCAAGACCCACTGGCGGAACGGATTTTTCAAAGGCAAGGGAATTGCAACTCAAAACCATCTGGGCACTTGGTCTCCCTGCTAAGGTTGCGCCTGTCACTGCTGGGGAAATCATTGCTCAAATTATCATTACCATGCAGAAAGAAAGGAGAGAATAGCTCATGAATTTAAGGCTTGACGGTGTGAGGGTTGGCTTTGCGGTAACTGGCTCATTCTGTACGTTTGCGCAGGCATTCGCACAGGCGGAATATCTGACTTCATTAGGGGCGGAGCTGATACCCATTATGTCTGAACACGCTTCCACTATCTCCACACGCTTCGGAGAGGCGGACGAACAACGGAAACGTCTGGAGCAAATCTGCAAACGAAAGGCAATCACAACTATTGAGGATGCTGAACCAATAGGTCCTAAAAATATGACTGATATTATGGCGGTCATTCCTTGTACTTCCAATACCGCTTCAAAACTGGCATTGTCTATCACTGATACTGCTGTTACGATGGCGGTGAAATCTCATTTGAGGGGCGGTAAACCTGTTGTACTGGGGATTGCTTCTAATGATGCGCTCGCAGGAAGTATGAAACATCTCGGAATGCTGGCGAATATGAGGAATTATTATTTCGTGCCGTTTAGGCAGGATAACGCAGAGAAAAAACCGACTTCCCTTGTGGCGGATTTCTCCCTGACCGCTGAAACGATTTCGTCCGCTTTGCAGGGGAAACAGTTTCAGCCTATGGTATTACAGATTTAGCATGATTTTTTGCACAAAGATACTTGACATTTCCTGAAAAATACAGTACAATAAAAAAAGAAAGTTTCATTGAAAGAGGAGGTAAAATATCATGAATTTTCTGAAAAGGCTGACAGCTGGTGTGTCTGCACTTGCACTTTGCGCCGGTATGGCGGTTTCTGGAATTGCTTCTGCTGTTCCGGCGAATGCTGTCGACGACAATAATGATGACTGGCTTCACGCTGTCGGAAGTCGTCTGTATGACAAAGACGGTAATGAGGTCTGGCTGACTGGTGCGAACTGGTTCGGGCTGAACTGCTCCGAAAATTCACCACATGGTCTGTATGCAACCGATTGTGATGCATTCTTGAAAACAGTCTCTGAACATGGTATTAACATCATTCGTATGCCGATTTCTACACAGTTACTGCTTTCATGGATGAACGGCGAACCTGACCCCGTACAGAGTGTTCAGGCAAGCTATGACCCCCCTGTTGACAAGGTGGGTGAAGATGGCTCTGTTACCAAAGCCGGAACTTACGGCAATATCAACAAGGATTTTGTCGAATCTGACGGTAAAACGCTCAAAAATTCCTTTGAGATTTTCGATGCCATTATCAAGAAAATGAAACAGTATGGCTTGAAAGTTCTTATTGACGTTCACAGCCCCACGGCTCACAACTCCGGTCATAATTATAACATCTGGTATTATGATGCAAATACCGAAGCTGCTGATACCATGGCGGTGACGACTGACGGTCACGAAATCACTTATGATGAATGGATTGATTCTGTCACCTGGCTTGCAAAACAGTATGCAAATGATGATACAATTCTGGCTTATGACCTCAAAAATGAACCCCATGGAAAACGTGGCTATTCTGGTACAACTTGCCCTGATGGTATTGCAAGATGGGATAACTCTAAAGTGCATAATAACTGGGCTTATGCTGCGACAGAATGCGGTAATTCTATTCTGAATGTCAATCCCAATGCCCTGATTTTGATTGAAGGTGTGGAACAGTACCCCAAAACCGAAAAGGGCTATACCTACGATACCGCTGACATCTGGCAGGCTTCTGCGGAAGTTTCTCCTTGGTACGGCGCATGGTGGGGCGGAAATCTCCGTGGTGTCAAGGATTATCCGATTGATTTCGGGGATGCAAAGAAAAATTCTCAGATTGTATATTCTCCCCATGATTACGGCCCTTCCGTTTATGAGCAGACTTGGTTCAATA
>DGHF01000100.1 GCA_002392545.1 Ruminococcus sp. UBA3855 | reverse complement strand
TTACTGGACTTTTTTGACAGGCTGAAGCCATGATAAATTTCATGACTGTTCTTTTATTTTTTCCAGATGCAGGATATGAGTACAACATTTTTCGATGAGTTCCATATCATGTGTGACAATAAAAATGGTTTTTTCTTGGCTTAATTCGTGAATCAATTTCGCAGTTTCCTGCATTCTCCGAAAATCCAGCCCGCTTGTCGGTTCGTCAAAGATTAAAATTTCCCTGTCTGAAAGAAATGCTGAACAAATGGCTGTACGCTGTTTCTGACCGCCTGAAAGTGACATGGGGTGTCTGTCTTTCAGCGTTGCAAGCTCCATGCGTGCAAGGATGTCCATTGCAGTTTGTTGATTGGGTTCATGCATTCCAAGCATGACCTCTTCTAAAACAGAATCCGCAAAAAGCTGATGGTTTACGTCCTGCATGACAAAATAACAAAGATTCCGGAGCTTTTTGGATTGGTAAACCTGTTTCCCGTTTCGGACAGTCCCCTTGAAATTTTTCTGCAACCCACAAAGGCATTTCGAAAAAGTGGATTTTCCAGCTCCGTTATGTCCTACAACAGCAACCACTGCATTTTTGGGAATGCTGAAATCCGGAATATTGAGAACTGGTTGTTTTTTCCGGTAAGCGTAGCGGAAATTGCAGAATTGATAATTTTCCGCCGAAAATTGGGATTCCGGCTGACAAGAAAAAAAGCCTGTCTTGGTATGCAGGTAATCAGTTTGCAGATGAATTCCCCGTAATCCTAAATCATTCAATTCTTCGTTAGATTTTGAAAAAAATTCACCATTCTGATATTCCGCTGTAATTGCACCATTTTGCATGAAAATAATTCTGTCTGCGAGTGTTGAAAGCCATCCAAGCCGATGTTCTGCAATGACAATTGTTTTGCCGTTCCGTTTCCATAGTGCCAGAATTTCAGCTAACTTCTCAATTGCATCTGTATCAAGGTTAGAGGTGGGTTCATCCAACACAAATAAATCCGGTTTCATTGTTGAAATGCTGGCACAAGCAATTTTTTGCTTTTCCCCACCTGAAAGACAAAATATATTTCTGTCAAGCAGGGATTCAATTTGCATTTCCTGTACAGTTTCATGAATTCTGTGACGAATTTCTTCTTCCGGCAATCCCAGATTTTCACACCCAAAAGCCAATTCTCCCGTTGTATCAACACAAAAGAACTGGCTTCTTGGATTTTGAAATACACTCCCGACTTTTTCCGAAATTTTTTCAAGAGGAGTCTGGGCGATTTCCATTCCGAAAACTTCTGTCTTTCCCTCTAAAGTTCCTTCATAATAGTGCGGAATCAAACCATTCAGCAACCGTGTTAAAGTGGTTTTCCCACATCCGGATTCTCCGCACAATAAAATACATTCGCCTGTCTTGATTTCCAAGCAAATATCTTTCAGGGAAGATTCCTGACTGTTCTGGTAATGAAAATTCAGATGTTCTATCCTTACCATGCAACTACCCCCACTTTATTGAGAATCAATAACAAATAGGGACACAGCATCATCATGAAAACTACCATATCAGGAATGCGGAATCCAATCTGACAAATATTAGTGCGATTGGAATTTGTACTCAATCCCCTTGTAAGAGCCGCAGCGGAAAGCTCACTTCCGATTCGTGCCGAACACACCAGCAATGGCACAATCCGGTATTCAATCATTTTGTCTGCATTCTTACCGCCAATCTGAATGTCCCGCATTTTCATGGCGTTGTTGATGGAAGAAAATTCTTCCATCACCGTTGGGAAAAAACGGAACATCACAGACATGGGAATTGTGATTTGTACAGGAACGTGCATTCTGTTCATGGCTGCAATGAATTCACTGACAGTCGTAGTGGCGAATAAGTAAGCCCCCATAATCATACTAGGAAATATGCGTACAATCAGCGTACATAACATTATCAATAAATATTTTCCTGTGCCGTGAATGCTGTCAACATAGAAAATCAGGAAAAAATCTGCAACCGCATAAACTGCCCCATATGCAAGGGCTTTTTTCCACTGTTTCGCTGTACACAGCAATAATAACGGCATAATGCTGATAAGAGTATTCATCCATTCTGGAGTTAGCGTACCCATACCACCAAGGACAAAAATTAAAATGGTCAGCAAAATGAAAAGCTTTGTGCGAGGGTCTAATAAAATGCCCCTGTCTTCAATATTTGCCTGAAACAGCCCATTCATCAGGCAATCCCCGCTTTTTCAAAATGCTTCGCCATCATCTTTTTGCCAAGTACTCCGCCAATCAATCCACAAACAAAGCATACTGCCAGTAAAACAGGGCAAAGCCAGTTAGGAGTTAAATTGTTCAAAGTAGTTACATAATCCTGCCCCACAGATTCCACTCTTGATGCCATATAAGAATCTCTGTTCAGGAAAAGCAGTAAAAAGCAAGCCCATACCCAAAGACTGAATGTTGCATTAGTCAAAACTGCCATCTTTGCACTGCTGTAATTGCCCTTGCGGTAAATCAATTCTGAAATTAAACCGCTGAAAATTGAAACAATTAACGGATAAATCCCCATTCCGCTGACAAGCATCAATGCTCCCATTAAAATGCTCATGATAAAAATCATTCCTGATTTTTTAACTTTAGTCAGGAACAGCATAAAAGGAATTCCCCCAATAATCGGACAAAAGACAACCAGCATCGGATACAGTATCGGCACCATTCCAAGCATTGCAACCAAGAAGACAATTACAAAATAAATCGCAGAATAAATGCCTACATTGATTAAGTCTTTCCCTGTGAGTTTGTTGGTATTTGTTTCCATCATTATCTCTCCTTTTGATAAACTTTTGATTAGCATATGTTAACCAACATCTCATATTATAACATATTTTAGCTTAAAAGTCAATAGTAAATTTAGTAAACTCACGCAAATCAATTTTTAACAGTTGATGAAACCAAGTGAACCAACTGTTATAAGAAGTAAAAAATATGAAACGAAAGTCCCTTGTGTTGCTTCTCATTATTTCCATGTCAAATGTACATTATCAGAAACTAGCAAAAGCCCTCTTTTGGAATTAACCAAAAGGGGGCTTTAAAAAGAAATCATCAGGGTAGAATTTAAAATAATCGTCTTCATAGTAGTCATCCACATACGGAAACCATTTAGAATCAAGTTCAAAGCATTCTTCAAGCGCACCATTTTCGAGTAGAACACTCCTGATTTGTTCAAACACAGAAAGAACAGTCCGAGCACGTTCAGAATTCTGAAGATGTTCGGGGTGTTTCTGGAAATAATGCAGATTGACACAACGGAGAGTATGCTCATTTTGACCGTCCGAAAACGTAAAAATTTGAATAAACCCGTCCAGCAGAAAGGGAAGCCCTTCAATATCTTCATAAGCGAAAATTTGTGAATTTTCCTTTACAATTCGGTAAATGTGATTGATAGGTTGTTTCTTGAGAGTGGCTTTTCTCTGCCAGTCGTACATATGGTAGAGGCAAAAAATATTCAATCGTTTTGCATCTGTGACCTCCGTCTTAAAAATGACATTTTCCCATGGGTCTTCGAGCACATAGGAGAAAACAAGAGCCATACCATCCCCCAGAACTGACATGAATTTGGATAAATTTTTAATAAATATAGATACGAAAAAAGCTCCCTGTTATTC
>DGHF01000203.1 GCA_002392545.1 Ruminococcus sp. UBA3855 | reverse complement strand
CCATGGAAACAATCTGCCCGATAACAGTCGCATACGCTGCGCCCCTGATACCCAATTCCGGACAGCCAATCCAGCCGTAAATCATGACAGGGTCAAGAACCATGTTTGTGATTGCCCCCGCCACCTGCGCAATGGTTGAATAAACAGAATTTCCAGTCGCCTGCAATAATTTTTCAGCAATCGAAAAGAATACGATTCCGAAACTCATCACACAGCAGATTCTTAAATAGCTGACTGCCATTTCCAATGCCGTTGTGCTTGTTTCAAGGGTTGCTTGTGATGTCACATAAGCCGATACCCCCACAATCCCGAACACCAGAAACACCAGATAAATCACTCCAGCCAAGAAAAACGCATTTCCGGCGGTCTTTCCAGCCTTTTCACGGTTTCCCTGTCCAAGAAGTTTCGCTGTGAGAGCGTTCATGCCTACGCCTGTACCAATACCGATTGCAACCATTAACATCTGCATGGGAAAGACCAGTGTCAATGCGTTCATAGCCTCGTCTGCGCCAGTTTTCATGTTCGAAACAAAAGCACTGTCCACGATGTTATATACCGCCTGCAACATCATAGAGAGAATCATAGGTGTACCCATTCCAAGCATCAACTTCGGCACGGGAACAGATGCCATTTTGTTGGTAGTTTCCAAAATAACCACTCCTTTTCTACATAAAAATAAAATCGTGTGTCTTTGCAGTAATCTGGAATTACGCACAAAGGCAACACGATTTTTCATGATTTCATTATAGCACATTTCTCCGAAAATTGCAAAGGCAATTCTGCACAAAGATTCCCGAAAAAAATTTTTTTCTCTGTATAAAAATGACCTCTTTGGTTATCCTATTGATGGAGGTGATAGCAATGACTTCTAAAGAATTAACCTATGTGGAAGATGCACTCGGTCACGAAAAATTTTTTCAGACCAAATGCAGTGAAACCCTGAACCAGTTGCAGGACGAAAACCTCAGAATGTTTGTTCAGCAGATGCAGCACAAACATCAGCAGATTTTCTCCGGCTTCTACAATCTGCTTTGATAAGGAGGCTTTTTCATGAACGACCAGAATTTAATGGAAAACCTGCTCAACCTTGAAAAGGGTGCTTGTGATTTGTACCTGCATGGTACAGTAGAATCAGCCACCCCCGAAGTACAGCAGTATTTCAAAAATGCACTGAATGAATCGCTCGGAATGCAAGGGCAAATTTATTCTGAAATGTCTCAAAAGGGTTGGTACAATCCGGATTGTGTCGAACAGTCACAGCTTCAGCAATTGAAAATGAAGTACAACGCCGCCTGAATGGTGAAAAATAACAGGGCTGTTTTTGAAACAGTCCTGTTATTTTATGTGAATTGAAATATATTTTTTATCAATTCACGAAATGTTTAGAATAAATTTGAAATCAATCTTGAATTTTCTGTGAATTTGTGTTATGATAATAGTATAAATCAACCCGAATTTTACAAAACGGAAAGGATTGACCCACATATGAAGAAAACTTCTCTTTCAAAACGTCTGTTGAGCATGACAGCATCTCTTGCCTTAGCAGTGACAAGTGCGCCCCTGATGCTGGCAGATGCCGCCGGAACTCGTGTTGGAGTGCATGACCCCTCCATTGTCAAGCTGGATGATGGGAGCTATTATATTATTGGTTCTCATCTGGCTGGCGCACGTTCCGCCGACCTGATGAATTGGACAATGACCGCCAATTCCGACCAAGGAACAAAAAATACTACTTATTTCAAGGACATTTACACCGACCTCGCCAAGCCAATGGCATGGTCTAACACCTCCACAAATTATGACCTTTCAGGAAATTTGTGGGCACCTGATATTGTATGGAATCCGAACATGAACAAATGGTGTATGTATTTATCCGTCAACGGTGATGACTGGCATTCCTCTATTGTCATGTGTACAGCGGATAACATTGATGGCCCTTATACTTATGTAGATACAATTGTGTATTCTGGTTTTGAGACAAATCCGGCAAACCCTGCGAACAGCTACAAAAATACTGACGTTGAAAAAGTCCTCGGCAGTAATCCCGATTTAAGCCGTTATTTAACATCCGCCGGCAGATGGAACGCAGAATACGGCACAAATGCCATTGATGCAGGTGTATTCTATGATGAAGCCGGAAATCTCTGGATGGTATACGGTTCATGGTTCGGCGGAATTTTCATGCTTCAACTGGATGAAAACACCGGACTGCGTGATTATACTGTCACCTACCCGACAACTTCCACAAATGGGGCTGTACAATCGGATGCTTATCTTGGCAAGCACGTTGCCGGAGGGCACTGGGCATCCGGTGAAGGTCCTTACATTGAATATATGTGTCCTGAGGGTTCAAGCAAGGGTTATTATTACATGTTCCTGTCCTATGGCTATTTCAATAACAAGGGCGGTTACAATATGCGAATTTTCCGCAGTGAGAACCCCGACGGTCCTTATGTAGACGAAAACGGCAACAGTGCCATTTATAGCACCGTGACAGGCGATTCCAACACCGCCGGAAATATCGGGGAACGTCTGATGAGTAATTACCAATGGTCATGCAATGACCGCCCCAACACTGCACAAGGTCATAATTCTGCTTTAATGGATGATGACGGAAATTTATATGTTATCTATCACAACAAGTTTGATGACCAGTGGGGCTTCCATGAAGTCCGTGTGCATCAGCTCATTGTCAATGAAGACGGATGGATTACAGCAGCTCCCTATGAATATACCAAAGGCGACAAGCTCTCTGAAAGCGGGCACACCATGGAAGCTGTCACAGGCGATTATGAGTTAATCTGGCACAACCCAAATCAGAAATTTGTCAACGAAAAATCCGCAGACGTGGAAAAGCCTATCAACATCACCCTCAATGCTGACGGCACTGTTACAGGCGACATTTCTGCAACATGGGAAATGAAAGACGGTACTCCCTATATGAGTTTCACATGGGGCGGAGTGACCTACAAGGGCGCATTTATCGTGAACAATGACGAATCCGCTGAATCTGTCAGAAAAATGTGCTTTACGGCGACTGGTATCAATATTTGTATCTGGGGCAGTAAAAAAACCGCCTACGACATCAACGAAGATATGGGCGCAGTCAATACCAGCAGTCAATTGGTTTACACCGCCGACCCGCAAGCACCGGACAGCTCCGTATATCTGGCAGATACTGACCTTTTGGCGGATGTTTCCTACAAAATTACCAGCCGTTTCAACGGGCTTTCCCTTGATGTTTACGGCGGTAGGACAGAGGACGGCGCAAATGTTCAGCAATGGGGTTATACTTCCGGAAAAAGCAATGAAGAATGGAGAATCTGCAACGCTGGGAACGGATACGTGAAAATTTTCTCAATGAAAGACGAATCTTTTGCACTGACCGCCAATAATGGCAATATCGAAATTGCAAAGTATACCGGTGCAGACAATCAGCTGTTCAAACTCGTTCAAAAGCGTGGCAGTTACGGCATTGTCTCGAAATCTTCCGGCGACAAGTCCGGATTGGATGTATTCGAATGGAGTGAAGAAGCCGGCGGAAATATTGCAGAATATGAATATTGGGGCGGAGATTGCCAGTTATGGAATTTAACCCCCACCCGTGCAAATGTAACTGACGGCAATTATGTTATCAAGAGCGTGAATTCCGGAAACTTCCTTTCCCTCGACAGCAACAACAGCGTCATTCAGGATTCTACCCCCACAGTATGGAGCATTTCCAACAATGCAAACAATTATGAAATCAGCGCAGAAAATGGCACAATGGGCTTTGCGACTGCGGAAAACGGTACAGATGTTGCACTGGTAAATAATTCCTCTGCGTTCAGCATCTATGCAAATGCAGACGGCTCATATGCCATCACTGACAGCGGAAACAATCACAAGTCCCTTGACGTTTACGGAATCAGCAAGGATGCAGGGGCGAATATTTGCCTTTGGGATTACTGGGGCGGAGACGGTCAGAAATGGGTACTCGTTCCGGCGAAATCTGTCGAAATCGAAGAGCCTGCCACCGAACCAACTGCCGAAACTCCCACCACTGAACCAACCGAACCCGTCACAGAACCTGCCACCGAAACAAAAACCCCCGACTATGGCGATGTAGATTGTGACGGAGACGTTGATATTGTTGACGTGCTGACACTGAATCAGTATCTTGTCGGAATCGACGGTATTAAGCCGGATGGCGAGAAAAACGCTGATGTTGACACCGACAAGCAAATCACTGATGCAGATGCTATGAACATTCTGAAATCTCTTGTCAAGCTGGTGACACTCCCCATTCAAAAATAATTGACTGCAATTCAAAAACCTGCGGAAACACAGAATCCGCAGGTTTGATTTTTATTCTTTCATCATTGAAAAAGAGACTGCGGAATTGACCGCAGTCTCTTAAAATTGATGCAAACACACCAATCAATCAGTTGATAGTACGCTTTACATAAGTTGTATGCAGAATTTCGTGTGCCTTGTGAGAACCGGGTTTCTCCATGTACTCCTCATAAAGCTTCTGAACATCGGGGTTCAGGTGAGACAGACGGAGAGCCTTTCCAGCATCCTCACTGTAGAGAGCCTTTGCACGGAGTTCACGCAGGTCTTCGAAGTTGCGAACGCTTGCAGGCTGTTGAGGCTGACCGCCACCGTTGACACAGCCACCGGGGCAACCCATGATTTCGATGAAGTCAACCTTTTCTTCACCGCTCTGAACTCTGCGGAGCAGTTCGCCAGCATTTGCCAGACCGGAAGCAACAGCAACCTTGATTTCAGTACCGTTGATATTGACAGTAGAACGCTTGATACCGTCAGTACCACGAACTTCATGGAATTCCACTACCTCTTCATTATTGCCGGACAGCCAGCAATAAGCAGTACGAAGAGCAGCTTCCATAACGCCACCAGTTGCACCGAAGATGTCACCAGCACCAGAAGAAACACCAAGCGGATTGTCGAAATCTTCATCCGGCAGAGCGGTGAATTTCAGACCTGCACGGCGAATCATTCTAGCCAGTTCACGAGTGGTCAGAACATAATCAACATCCGGAACACCTGCTGCACTCTCGTCATCACGCTGAGACTCATACTTCTTAGCAGTACAAGGCATAATGCTGACTACAACAATATCCTTCGGGTCAATGCCCATCTTTTCAGCGTAGTAAGTCTTGATAACTGCGCCCTGCATCTGATGAGGAGACTTGCAGGAAGACAGATTTTCTGTCATATCAGGGAAATAATGCTCACAGTATTTTACCCAACCGGGAGAACAAGATGTAATTAACGGCAATGTTCCGCCATTCTGGAAACGGTCAACAAATTCTGTAGCTTCTTCCATGATAGTCAGGTCTGCGCCCCAGTCGGTATCAAATACCTTTTCGAAACCCAGACGGCGGAGAGCTGCAACCATTTTGCCCTCTACGTTTGTACCAATCGGATAACCGAATTCTTCGCCCAGACCTGCACGAACTGCCGGAGCAGTCTGTACAATCACGTGCTTGCTTTCGTCTGCAATTGCAGCGAATACCTGATTTGTGAAATCCTTTTCAGACAGTGCGCCGACAGGACATACTGCAATACACTGACCGCAGGAAACACAGCTCGTCTCACCGAGACCCATTTCAAATGCAGAGCCGATAAAGGTCTTGAAACCACGCTCATTTGCACCGATAACGCCGACACCCTGCCACTTGGAGCAGACAGCCACACAACGACGGCAAAGAATACATTTATTATTATCTCTGTACATATGTACAGCGGAATTATCGATTTCATATGCCGGCTTTTCGCCCTCATATGCAGATTCATTTTCAATGCCCATTTCGTTGCAAAGGGACTGCAATTCACAGTTACCGCTTCTCACACAGGACAGACATTTCTTGTCATGAGTAGACAGAATCAGTTCCAGAGTCTTCTTTCTGGACTCCATCACCTTGGGGGAATTGGTACGGATTTCGGTGTTATCAAATGCCAGCGGATAAACGCAGGCAGCAACCATGCGGAAACCTCTTCCCTCGTTGATTTCTACCATACAGATACGGCAAGCACCAATTTCGTTGATTTCCTTCATATAGCAGAAAGTCGGAATGTCGATTCCTGCCATGTGAGCAGCTTCCAGTACAGTTGTACCCTTCGGAACGGAAACCGCAACACCATTGATTTTTACGTTAATATCAGCCATTGCTCGTTCCTCCTTAACCCTTCTTGATAGCCTTCGGACGGCAGTTGCTCATGCAGACACCGCACTTGATGCACTTTTCTGTGTCAATCACATAAGCAGCTCTCTTCTTACCCGGTGCGATTTCTGTACCCTGAGTGATTGCACCAACAGGGCAATTCTTTGCACAAAGTCCGCAACCTACGCACTTTTCAAAGATAATGTTATACTGGAGCAAGTCCTTACATACGCCAGCCGGACATTTCTTGTCAACAACGTGAGCTTCGTACTCATTGCGGAAGTTCCTGAGAGTGGAAAGAACAGGGTTCGGAGCAGTCTGACCGAGACCGCAGAGAGAATTTGCCTTGATATAATAGCAGAGTTCTTCCAGCTTGTCGAGGTCCTCCAGAGTAGCCTGACCCTTGGTAATCTTGTCGAGCATCTCATACATACGCTTTGTACCGATACGGCACGGAGTACATTTACCGCAGGATTCGTCAACGGTGAATTCAAGGAAGAATTTCGCAATGTCAACCATACAGTTGTCTTCATCCATTACGATAAGACCGCCAGAACCCATCATAGAGCCAATTGAAATCAAGTTATCATAATCAATCGGAACGTCGTAATTTTCAGGGGAAATACATCCGCCGGAAGGACCACCAGTCTGTGCAGCCTTGAATTTCTTACCATTCGGGATACCACCGCCGATTTCCTCAATAACTTCACGGAGGGTTGTACCCATCGGAACTTCAACCAGTCCGGTGTGCTTGATTTTACCGCCCAGAGCGAATACCTTAGTGCCCTTAGACTTTTCAGTACCCATATTTGCAAACCATTCAGCACCATTCAAAATAATCTGCGGAATGTTTGCATAGGTCTCAACGTTGTTCAGGATAGTAGGCTTCTGGAACAGACCCTTTTCAGCAGGGAACGGAGGACGGGGGCGAGGTTCACCACGATTGCCCTCGATGGAGGTCATCAATGCAGTTTCTTCACCGCATACAAACGCACCTGCACCAAGTCTCAAATCAATATCGAAATCAAATCCAGTACCGAAAATATTCTTACCTAATGTACCGTATTCTCTAGCCTGCTGGATAGCAATTCTCAGACGCTCAACAGCAATCGGATATTCTGCACGGACATAAATATAGCCCTGTGTTGCGCCGATTGCATAACCAGCGATAGACATAGCCTCCAGTACAACATGGGGGTCACCTTCGAGGACGCTTCTGTCCATGAATGCACCGGGGTCACCTTCGTCAGCATTACAGCATACATATTTCTGGTCAGCATTCGGCACGATATTTCTAGCCAACTGCCATTTTCTGCCAGTCGGGAAGCCACCGCCACCACGACCACGCAGACCGGAATCCAATACAGTCTGAATAACGTCTTCAGGGGTCATTTCCTTCAGAACTTTTTCCAGAGCCTTGTAACCGTCTCTGCCGATATACTCATCAATGCATTCGGGATTGATAGCACCGCAGTTTCTCAAAGCAACACGATGCTGCTTCTTGTAGAAACTTGTCTCATTCAAGCCCTTGATATTATCGCCGTCAACAGTTTCGTCATAAAGCAACTCCTTAACAGGATTACCCTCAACAAAGTGTTCCTGTACGATTCTCGGAATATTTTCAGCGGTGATTCTGGAATAGAATGCGCCGGACGGATAAACAATCATAATCGGACCTAATGCACACAGACCGAAACAACCGGTTTTGACAACCTGAATCTTGTCAGCCAACCCAGCCTTTTCCAATTCTTCATGGAGTACACGCTCAATTTCCGGAGAGCCGGAAGATGTACAGCCAGTACCGCCACAAATCAGCACATGTCTTTCATACTTGCTGTTTGCTTCTGTAGAGCCTACATTCCGGAGTTCGAGTTCCGGATGCATAGCGTCACGGATTTCCTGAATTTCCTGCAACGATTTCATTTACTTTTCCTCCTTGCTATGTAGTTACTCATATTTTGCGAGAATGTCCTTGACATCATCCACTGTCAGACGACCATAAACATCTTCATTCACAGTCAGAACGGGTGCAAGTCCACACGCACCAATGCAACGACATGCTTCCAGAGAGAATTTGCCGTCTGCGGTGCATTCGCCTCCGCCAATCTGCAACACTTCCTGAAGCTTGTCATAGATGTCGCCAGAGCCTTTTACATAGCAGGCAGTACCAAGACAGACAGAAATGTTATACTTGCCCTTCGGATACAGGGAGAACTGTGCATAGAAAGTCACAACTCCATAAATCTTTTCCATCGGGATACCCATTTCGTCAGAAATCATCTTCTGCACTTCAATCGGCAGATAGCCATAAATTTCCTGCGCCTGCTGGAGAACCGGCATCAATGCGCCCTGCTGGTCTTTGTGTTCAGCAATGACAGCCATCAACTTTTCCTGCTGTTCGGCTGTGCCATTGAAAGGAACTGTTTTAATAGCCATTATATAACCTCCGTTTCGATTGTCCGCCCCTTGCGGGGCAGTTTCCGCTATTTGTAAGCCAGCGAAACCCTGTTGCACTGGCTTACACGCTTGTTAGAATTATAACATATATCCTAAAAAAAATCTATCTGCATTTTCAACTAATATGAACAGTGATTTTTATGTAAATTGCACAAACAAATAAATTTTTATCGATTCTTAGCGACATTTTTCATGATGTTTTTTATGGAAATGGTACAAATTTTAAAAAAATTTTTGTAAATCCCTACAAATCCTATATTTTTACTGTCATTTGTATGAATTCACCCAAAAATCAAGAAGCAAATCAACTTGATTAAATTTTTTAACATACCAGCCCTTAATTTATGATTTCTTTGATAAAATTTTAATGCATTCATTCAGAACGAAATTTGTAGATTCGTTTTCGAGACTATTTTCAGGGGTATGCTGTATTTTGATGATTCCCATACCGCCGTCTGTCATTATTTGATATTTCACAATCAGAGGATGTACAATATCTTTTAGGGCAAGAGGAATTTTCACATAGACAGCAAAAAAATCGCAGTAACTCTTGCAGTATAACAAAATCAATTTTTTCTCCATTTGAAACAGAAAGCACTCATCATTTTCCCAAAAATCGCATTCACTTATTTTTTTGATACGATTGACAGATTTTGACTCCATTTTCATCCCTAACAAATTGGATAGTTCATCAATCATACTGATTGCCAGTTCAGGAGCGATTGCAGTGCTGAACATCCAAAAATCTGGCGAATTATCCAATAATTCATGATAATCTTTCATGATTTCAGGAATTAAACTGCCCTTCCCCGATAAATTCACACACAAGAGAATCAGGGGGAATTTCCTTGCGTTCCAATGGAGCGGTATTCTCCAGAAAATCAAGCATTTCCTTGATAATCGGTTCATCCGCCATTTTCCGGAATGCATCCATTAAAAACGGCTGATATGCACAAATTTCATATGCCATGAAAGTATCCACATCATAAGTCGAGCGGTATTTATAAGGCATGATGTATTTATTTTCGCCGTCCTCCACGCCTTGAAACATCATCAGCGTATCTTTGAAAGAGCGTTTCCGGAAAAGCAAATCACGCACGAGACGGCGCATCAGGCGGATTTTAGAGGGGTGCAGTTCCCTGCCGTCCTGTGTAATACGAGTACGGACAGAAACGTAAATTTTCGCCGTGTTTTCGTCTGGGAAATTGATAATATCAGGGTTAAGGCTGTGAATGCCCTCTAAAATGACAAGTTCCCCCTGTTTGCGGTGCAGGATTGAACCGTCAAAAACTCTGGCAGATTCCTTGAAATCGTAGGTGGGCAATCTGACAGGCTCGCAATTGTAAATGCTGGTGAGTTGTTCTGTGAGAAAATCTCTGTCAATACGGTTGGGAGATTCCAAATCAAGCTTCCCCTCTGCGAACAATTCTTTTTCGTAGTCTGTCAAGGGGCTGAAATAATTATCCAGTGAGAGGGTATGCGTTTCAATCCCCTGCTCATCAAGCATTTTTTCAATCATCAAGGCAGATGTTGTTTTTCCCGAACCAGAAGGACCAGACAATAAAATGATAGGTCTTTCTTCCCGATGGAATGCAATGTCAGTAGCGATTCCGGTCAGATTGGAAAGATAGGCATAATTCACGGAGCGCACATAAGCAGACGGATTTCCGGTAACTCCCTGATTGATTTCACTGAGTTCAATATTCATATATGTAAATCCTCCTCATATATAATAGAGATTGTATGCAAATGCGATTGGTTTTATTATACCATAACTTTCAGGAAATTGCAAGTGATTTTGGTAATTTTAGAGATAATTTTACAGAAAAATTGCACTTTTCGCCGGAATGTGCTATCATAGAAAGCGAGGTGTTATAAAATGATAAATTCCCAAAATGACCCCCTGACCAAAACAGGGGTAGTATTGATAGTTGCACTGATATGCTGTATCTTGTGGGGGAGTGCATTTCCGGCAGTCAAGACGGGCTATGAACTGCTTGACATCATTCCGGAAGACTGGGCTTCACAGATGGTATTTGCCGGAGTGCGTTTTTTCATAGCCGGATGGATGGCTTTAATGGTGGGAAGTATCGCAGAAAAAAAGCTGTTAATACCATCAAAATCAGCCGTCCCGAAAATAGCCGTCATCAGCACATTTCAGACGATACTGCAATATTTTTTCTATTATATCGGCTTAGCCCACACGACCGGAGTCAAAGCATCCATCATTGTCGCTGCAAATGTTTTCACAGCAATTTTAATTTCGTCCCTGATGTTTCATATGGAGACACTGACCATGAAAAAGATAATCGGGTGTATCATTGGCTTTTCAGGAATTATTTTAATCAATTTCGCAGGATTACAAGGCGGATTGCAGTTGAATTTTCTAGGAGACGGATTCATTTTTTTCTGTACGATTGCAAGCGGATTTTCTTCGGTATTCATGAAAAGATATTCAGCGAATGAAAGCCCGATTTTGTTAAGTGGCTGGCAGTTCGTGTTCGGGGGGGCAGTGATGTGGATAGTAGGAATCATTGCCGGAGGTTCTGTCAGCATTGGAACAAATGCCGGACGGGCAATCCTGATATATTTATCATTTGTATCAGCAGCAGCCTATTCATTATGGGCAGTTTTACTGAGACACAACCCCGTTTCGAAAGTGACCGTATTCGGGTTTTTGAATCCATTGTGTGGGGTCATCCTGTCAAGTATCATCTTGCATGAAACAGGAGCTTTCAGCCTTGCGGGAGGGATTTCATTATTGCTGGTATGTGCCGGAATTTTCATTGTCAACTACGAAAAAAGAAATAAAGTGATTGACAAATCATGAAAATTGTGTTATAATAGTGTTGTTGGTTTTGTGCGCCTGTGGTGGAATTGGCAGACACGATAGATTTAGGTTCTATTGCCTTTGGCGTGCAGGTTCAAGTCCTGTCAGGCGCATCATATCAAAAAAACAGACTGATTGTTGAAAAGCAGTCAGTCTGTTTTTTTACATATCATTCCACCAATGGGGCATACTATCCCTTGAAATATTCTTTTAGAGGAGGGTTTCAGGTGGGTAAAAATTGTCTGGTGATTGTGGATATGCAAAAAGGATTCATCAACGAACATACAGAACATCTTCCCCCAAAAATCGCTGAATTTCTGGAATATCACAAATTTGACTGCACCATTGCAACAAGGTACTGCAATTCTGAAAATACAGCGTGTTATCAATTGGGGAAATGGTTTGACTGCATGGAGGGCACGACTTCAGCGGAGATTGTGCCGGAAATTCAGCCCTATATTGACCGTATTTTTGACAAGCGCACATTTTCAGGCTTCACGCCAGAATTGCAGTTATTTCTGAAACAAGAACAATTCAACAAATTATTTTTCTGCGGAGTCAATACAGACTGTTGTGTCCTTGCAACCATTTTTTCGTGCTATGATAATGTGATAGACTGCATTGTAATTGAGGATTTATGTGCATCCACACTGGGACTGCACAAGCATCAGAATGCAATTGCACTTCTGAAAGACAACATCACTGAAAAGCGCATTATTTCAACAAAAAGTCAGATTTTTTTTAAATCATAATATTTTTTGAAACAGGTATCCTAATCGATACTTGTCTTTTTTGATACCTTCCGTTAGTTTCAGATAGTTCATGGAATTGTAATACCCTGCATTTCATGGTATAATGAAAAATGTACGTAAAAATGGGGAAATTTCCCCAAAATGAAAGGAGTTTGTCATGAAGGAAGAAAGAAATTCATTTTCCAGCTCGCTGGGGTTTGTGCTTGCGGCGGCTGGTAGTGCGGTAGGATTGGGGAACATATGGCGTTTTCCCTATCTTGCGGCGAAAGACGGCGGAGGGCTTTTTCTGGTGGTGTACATCATATTAGCCTTGACATTCGGCTTCACAATGATAATCAGTGAAACAGCAATCGGACGAAAAACCAAACAAAGTGCCCTGACGGCATACGGCACACTGCATAAGCCCTCAAAATGGATAGGCGTTTTCGCCTGTCTTGTGCCGTTTATGATACTTCCCTATTATTGCATCATTGGCGGATGGGTATTGAAGTACTGCATTGTATTCCTCACCGGAAACGGCATAGCCGCCACTGAGGACGGTTATTTCACCGGATTCATTACCGGATACGCTGAACCGATTATATTTGACATCATTTTCCTGTTAGCGGTTGCCGTCATCATATATCAGGGAGTGAATAAGGGCATTGAATCCCTCTCAAAAGTACTGATGCCGATTTTGTTAGTATTTGTAATAGGGATTGCAATTTTCTCCCTGACCATCAAAGGAAACGGAGAACGTTCCGGAATGGACGGCTTGAAAATATATATCGTGCCAAGCCTGGCAGGCATGAGCGCACACGATATTTTCATTGTGGTGCTGGATGCAATGGGGCAGTTGTTCTATAGTATCAGTGTAGCGATGGGAATTATGGTCACATACGGTTCGTATTTCAAGGATGACAGCAATCTGACAAAATCCGTGAATCAGATTGAATTCTTTGATACAATTGTAGCATTTCTGGCTGGAGTCATGATTATTCCGGCAGTATACGTATTTTTAGGAGAGGAAGGAATGCATTCATCAGGGCCGGGGCTGATGTTCATAGCATTGCCGAAAGTATTCAAGGAAATGGGCTTTATGGGGAATATTATCGGATGTGCATTTTTCATCATGGTATTATTCGCAGCCCTGACAAGTGCAATGTCCGTGCTTGAAGCAGTTGTTGCAAGCCTGATTGACTGTTTCGGCTGGACGAGAAGGAAAGCAACCATCATTGAGAGTGCGATTGCACTCGTGATTGGAATTATCGTCTGCTTAGGATACAATATATTTTATTTTGAAATGCCGTTGCCGAACGGTGCGACAGCACAGATTCTGGACATCATGGACTATCTGAGCAATAATATTTTCATGCCGATAGTAGCAATTGGGACTTGTATTATGGTGGGCTGGCTCATCAAACCACAGACCATTATTGACGAAGTAACCAAAAACGGCGAAAAATTCGGCAGAAAATGGCTTTTTATCGTGATGATTAAATTTGTTGCACCGATATTATTAACCATTCTGCTTCTGGGTTCAGTGGGGATTATCAAATGAGAAAGAACGATTTTTTAAAGGGAATGTCACACGGCATTCCCATTGCATTGGGGTACTTATCAGTTTCATTTGGATTTGGAATCACAGCAGTCAAGGCGGGGCTTTCAGTATGGGAAGCCTCGCTGATTTCGCTGACAAATCTCACATCAGCCGGACAGGCTGCCGGAGTGGATGTCATTGCATCCAATGGGACACTTTTTGAAATGATACTCGTACAATTGACCATCAATATCAGATATGCCCTGATGGCTTTGTCACTCTCGCAGAGACTTCACACAAGTTTCACACTCCCGAAACGTCTGCTTGCATCCTACGGAATCACGGATGAAATTTTCGGAGTTTGTGCCGGACAGGAAAGCCCCCTGAAACCATTATATATGTATGGCATGATATTCATAGCCACATTAGGGTGGGTCATGGGAACATTTTTAGGGGCATATGCCGGAGAATTACTCCCTGCATCCGTGACCTCAGCATTGGGAATCGTGCTGTACGGAATGTTTCTGGCAATCATCATACCACCTGCACGGAAAGAGCGGAGCATTTTATTTGTCGTCGCAGTTTCGGCAATATTAAGCATTTTCTGCAAATACATTTTTCCAAGTCTTTCCGGCGGATTCACGGTGATTATTTGCGCCGTAATTTCTGCGATATTGGCAGCAACTTTCTTTCCGAGGGAGGATGAAGCATGAGTATAATGATTTATATTGCAGTGATGGCAGGCACGACATATCTCATTCGTGCGATACCGTTCGGATTTTTCCGGAAGAAAATCACTTCAAAATTTCTGCGGAATTTCCTGTACTATATCCCCTATGCGGTATTGAGTGCGATGACCATTCCGGCGATTTTTTACAGCACCGGAAACATGACAACCGCCATTGTGGGAACAATCACGGCTGTGATACTTGCCTACTGTAACATGCCTCTCATAGTGGTAGCACTTTCCGCAACATTGACCGCATTTCTGACCGGATTATTTCTTTAGACACAAAAAACCCCCGAAGCCTTGCGGTTTCGGGGGTTTGTATGAACTGATGTAATCAGTGGTTTCCGGTTAGGGAATTAGCCTCTCTTCTTGGAAACAAATGCAACTGCTGCGGCTGCGGCTGCAACTGCTGCTGCACCTGCTGCAACCGGAACTCTGCTGTCGCCAGTGTTCGGGGAAGAAGTTGTTCCGCCGTTATTGGAAGAAGAGGAAGAACCACCGTTAGAGCTGGAAGAACTGCTCTTCTTTTCACTTGTGCCAGCCGGATGAGAACCGCCACGGATACCAGTGAAGTCGATAGTTGTGAAGTTCGGGGAAGTGTTGTACTGTGTCAGCATTGTAACATCTTCCTGAGCAAATCTTACATCCATATAGATGGTGTCATCATTGTAAACATCATCAACGAGGAATGCATAGTTTACCGGAACTTTCATAGTAGCGAACTGGTCACGGATGTAGCCGGTAACAGCCTGCTGTGTAGCAAACTCAGCAGTACCAGTGAAATCATTACCAGTCAGCTTCTTATAACGGTCACCATTCACATACAGCAGACCATCCTTGTTATCAGTAACAGTAGTTCTGTTGATATTCAGAACGTAAGGACTGGAAACTGCACCACCAGTAACATTTTTACCATAAACATCATCAGCACTGCCATAACCATAGCTAGCAGCAAGATTACGAGTTACGTATTTGTCATTTGCAGAATCATAAACTTTGCTTGCATCAACAGTGAAAATCTTGTGAGTGATGCGGTTAGCGTTGGGGTCATTGTCATCCTGACTCTTCAGGTCAGTATTCTGTTCCTGAACGAAGTAGATGGAATCGCCAACAATTGCCAGCTGGAACTGAGAATCATTCTCACCAGCCAGAGAACCAAAATCACTATATGCACTTGTGCCCCAAGGTCTGGAGTAACCAGCATATGTCAGGTCATAAGTACCAAGAGACTGACGACCAATCAGATTAACAGCGTCATTGTCTCTGTCATACTGATATACATTAACCATGAAGTCAGCTACCTTTGATACAGCAGCACCATTCTTGTCAATGCCTTCGCCGTTTCCTTTGTCAATCTGCTCACGAGTAACTGTAACCAGTTCGTCAACACCATCCTGACCGAAGTCATAAATCTGAGCACTTACCAGACCCAGCAGTTCCTTACGAACATAATCCTTATCAGGATTCTTGGTATCCGGCTCAAGAGCTGCAACGTCAATCTTCTTAACAACAGTATCATTTACATAGTCAGTGTAAATCTTGTTGTAGTCAACAGCCTTCTTGGTTTCCTGAGTGATAGTAGCCTCTGTAGAAAGGTCAGCAAGCTGCTTCATGTTGTAACCATTGTGGTCTTCCAGCTTTTCAGCATCCGGAACTTCATCAGTAACAACTTCCTCAGCTTCAGCTTCTGTAGCTTCTTCAGTAGCAACAGTTTCCTCAGCAGTTGTTGCTTCAGTAGCAACAGCCTCAGCAGCTGCTGCTTCAGTAGCAACAGACTCAGCAGCAGGAGTCTCGTCAACAGTAACAACTGTTTCAGCAGGCTCAGGAGCAGCAACAGGCTCAGCTACAACAGGTTCAGCAACTACAGGAGCAGCTACAACAGGAGCAGCGGGAGTCTCAACAACGACCGGAGCAGCCTCAGGAGCTGCTTCAACAGCAACTTCTTCATCAGCCTGAGCGGTCAGACCAGTAGTGGCAACAGCACTAACAGCAGCGACAGCAGCGAGTGCGGCCAAAAACTTTTTGGATTTCATTAGTAATTCCTCCTTGTGAAATATATCAGTCCGGAAAGCATTCCATTCGCTTCCTCGGTTACCTGATTGTATAATCTATTATAACTCCATTTCTGAAAAATTTCAAGTAGTTTTTTCAATTTCCTTGCCAATTTTCAAAACCTTGTGAACTATGCACATTTTTTTCACTGATTTTTATGTAATTTTACATCATATTTTCATACAGATTTCACACAAATTTTCAATTGGAAGGTATTTTCTGCTATTTCTGGTAAAAAAATCATTTTTGATAGAAATAGAAGATTTTTCCATCCTTTCACGTTCCTTTCACAAGCCTGTCATATCATTGCAGAAATGACGGCATTCGAGACAGCGAATCCCTCCGCAGTCAGGGAAATATTGCCATTTTCACCAATCCGCAGGTATCCAGCTTTTTGAAAAAGTGGTATTTTCTGGGATTTTACCAACTCCGCCGGAACGCCTTCGACCGTCCGCAACCCCAACATAATCCGCTCTTCTCTGTCGTAAGGATTTTCAGAAAGAATAATTTCCGTCTGATGTTCGCCGTCACAAAATTGGGAAACATCCTCCGGCACATAGAAGCGTTTCCCCATATAACAGGAGTGCGCCCCTGCGCCGATTCCGAGATAATCCACGCATTTCCAATATTTGAGATTATGCCGGCTTTCAAAGCCTTTTTTTGCAAAGCTGGAAACCTCGTATTGATGAATACCAGCATCTTCCAGAAAATGAACAGTTTGCAAATAACGGTCTGCGGACTGGTCATCATCCAGACAGCGTGCCAATAAATCCTGATTTTGTGAAAAGGGTGTCCCCTCCTCTATCTGTAAGAGGTAGGCGGAAACGTGTGTGATGGGCAATTTTACCAGCGTTTCAAGCGTTTCATGGAGAATCAGCTCCGATTGTTCTGGCAAAGCAAGCATCAAATCACAGGAAATATTGTTGAATCCCACCTGAAAAGCGGTTTCCACCGTCCGGATACCGTCATTGACAGAATGAGTACGCCCCAATAATTTTAGTTGGCTATCCGAAAAACTTTGTGTCCCAATGGAAAGACGGTTCACCCCTGCGGAATGGATGTCATGTAAATAAGTATTCCTTTTTCCGGTGGGATTGAATTCAAACGTAATTTCCGGCTGATACAAATGCAGATACTTCGAACACGCTTCTAAAATATCACTAATCTGCCCAGCTGTCAGAAGTGAGGGAGTGCCACCCCCGAAATAGATTGTATCTACTGTATCATTAACTTGATACAACTGCAAATTCCGGATGACGGCTTTCACATAATTATCAACCGTTTTCCTGCCGTACTGTTCCGAAAAAAACGCACAGTAAGGGCATTTTTTCGCACAGAACGGAACATGAATATAAATCCCTGTCATTTCATTGTCCGGATAGGTTCAACAAGTTTCCCGAAAAACATATTGAAAATAAAGTTCAATACAAATGTTCCGGCAATAATGCAAGCTATCTCAATACTGGAATGAATATTTTCAGTCGCATGAAGATAAATCCATATTACGGCAATGAATGCAATCACAGAAACAACCGACTGAAAATAAATTCCGGTCATGCCGTTGCAACAACGTTTTCCACAGTTCGGGCAAGGCTTCCCCATGCCACGATACGACCCACACAAAGCCTTTTGAATGGGGTTAAAAGTTTTTTCTCCGCAGTGCGGACAAGTGTATTTCATCAAATCACGCTCCTAATTATCTCCAGATGCTTTCTTCAATGACTTCATTTGTCAAATGGAAATTTCTGTCAAATCCGACAAGCACCATCAATTCTTCCTGAAATTCTTCTGGATTATCGCCATTATCAAACTCCAGCATGAAAAATGATTTGTGATTCTTCAAAAAAATGATGTCGGAAAAGTCTTCTTCTGTGCAATTGCATTGCCACTCACCTTCATCATAGTCTTCCAAAAAATCAAGGGCTTGCTTGATTAAATCAGGGAGTTTTTCTTTCAACTGCATAGCAAAATCCCTGTCAAGCAATTCACAAACTTCTTCTTCCGTGAATTCACGAAATATGACAAACTCCCATTCATCCTTTCCAGAATGTGGAATTGATGTCCAAAACTCGTCACCTGTCTGGATATTTTTTTCAATTCTCCAACATTGTGTGTTCCATAAAGAGAGTATTTCTTCTTTTTTCATTTATCATCATCCTTTTAGTAAAAATAATCCATTATCAAATCATAGGGCGAATCCAAAATTTCGCATTCCGGAAACAGTTCATTGATTTTCTGCTGTTCCTCTCTGGTAACGCCCCAAGTAACACAAATGCACTGGAGATTCTCAAAGCCCTCGATTTCCTCAATATTGCCATAATTTCCAGCCAAGCAAAGCCTTTTTGTCTCTGGAAACAATCCCGTCAGTTCTTTCAGGGAAACCGTCTCCATTTTCTGGTTGCTGTTAATATTCAGACCGTCATTCTGATTAAATGTGAGTAAAGCATCATACCCATAATTATAGTGTACATTGACAACATTTTCCGGAAACTTTTCAGTCAATTTCCGGTAGGGCTTTTCAAGACTTTTGAGCCATTTTTCACGTTCTCTGGAATCATATTTCCGGTATTGAAAACGCACATCAATCCTCCCTGTGTCGGGATTCTGACTGACACTATCCAGCTTCCAATACCAATGATAGCTACTCCAGCACGACAAGACCACTTTTTCCGCCTTGCTCCTTGTAAAATACCAGACACCGCAAGCCACCGCCAAAACAACCGCCAACACAGCAAGAAACATTCTTTTTGTCTTTAATTTTTTCTCGAATTTTTCGGAATAGATTTGTTGCTGTGTTTTAGGTTGGGCGGGAGCGATTTTTTCCTCTTGTTTTTCTTTTATCATGACTTACTCATCTAATTTGAGAACGCTCATAAAAGCCTCTTGTGGGACTTCTACCGTTCCCAATTGACGCATACGTTTTTTACCCTCTTTTTGTTTTTCGAGGAGTTTTTTCTTTCTGGTGATGTCACCGCCGTAGCATTTTGCAAGAACATCTTTGCGCATTGCCTTGACAGTTTCACGAGCGATAATTTTTCCGCCAATCGCTGCTTGAATCGGCACTTCAAACAATTGGCGAGGAATATTTTCCTTGAGTTTCTCAGCGATTTTTCTTGCCCTTGCATAGGCTTTGTCAGTATGCACGATAAAGCTCAGAGCATCCACAATTTCACCATTCAGCAGAATATCGAGCTTGACAAGCTTTGAAGGCGCATAACCAATCAACTCATAATCAAACGAAGCATAGCCCTTTGTTCTGGATTTGAGCGCATCAAAGAAATCATATACAATTTCATTCAATGGCAATTCATACTTTAAAGTAACTCTGGTATCATCAAGGTATTGCATATCTTTGAAAGTACCTCTTCTGTCTTGGCACAAATCCATAATATTCCCGACAAATTCAGACGGTACAAGAATATCAGCCTTCACCATGGGTTCTTCCGCCATAGATAACACAGAGGGGTCAGGGTAATTGGTGGGATTATCAATATATTGTACAGTGCCGTCTGTGAGTGTTACCTTATAGATAACACTAGGCGCAGTGGTGATGAGGTCTAAATTATATTCACGTTCCAAGCGTTCCTGAATAATTTCCATGTGAAGCAGTCCCAAAAATCCGCAGCGGAAACCGAAACCCAATGCAACAGAAGTTTCCGGCTCAAACGACAAAGCCGCATCATTCAGCTGTAATTTTTCGAGAGCATCTCTCAAATCGCCGTATTTCGCACCGTCCGCCGGATAAATACCAGAGAATACCATTGGATTGACTTTTCTGTACCCTGCCAGCGGTTCAGCACAGGGATTATCAGCCAATGTGACAGTATCGCCGACTTGTGTATCACCAATACTTTTGATAGATGCGGAAATATAACCAACTTCACCGGCGGACAGCTCCCCGACATTCACAAGTCTGTCAGTAGTCATATAGCCTGTTTCCGTGACAGTAAATTCCGCACCAGTCGCCATGAGGTGAATGGTATCTCCGACTTTCACAACGCCGTCCTTGACTCTTACATATATAATAACACCTTTGTAGGAATCGTAATAGCTGTCAAAAATGAGTGCTTTCAGGGGGGCAGAAGTATCAGCTTTCGGGGCTGGAATATCAGTCACGATTCTTTCAAGGACTTCTTCCACATTCGTGCCAAGTTTTGCAGAAATTCGGGGGGCATCCATTGCCGGAATCCCAATAACGTCCTCAACCTCCTGACAAACTTTTTCGGGCTGTGCAGAGGGCAAGTCAATTTTATTGACAACAGGCACAACTTCCAAATCATGCTCAATCGCAAGATAGGTATTTGCTAAAGTCTGCGCCTCAATACCCTGTGAAGCATCCACAATTAAAATCGCACCTTCACAAGCCGCCAGCGAACGGGAGACTTCATAATTAAAGTCAACATGTCCGGGGGTATCAATCAGGTTAAAAATATAAGTTTCGCCGTCTTTAGCGGTGTAATTCAATCTGACGGCACGGGCTTTAATGGTAATACCACGTTCACGCTCCAAATCCATATTATCCAGAATCTGCTGTTCCATGTCACGTTCAGCAACAGTTTTTGTTTTTTCAAGAATTCTGTCTGCAAGGGTAGACTTTCCGTGGTCGATATGTGCAATAATACAGAAATTTCTGATTTTTTCAGAATCCATTTGTATTCCTCCATTTACAGTATATTGCAATTATTATAACACATTCCGACGAAAATGTAAAGTAGTTTTTCCGAACTGAAAAAAGTTGTGACACGATATTGACAAAATTTATATATTTTTGATAAAAACCTATTGCATTTTTTGAAAAGTTATGCTATACTATAAGCAACAGATTCACAAAGGAGTGATTTATATGAAAATGATGTTCATTGGCGCAGCTCATGAAGTAACTGGAAGCTGTACCTATTTAGAAGTAAACGGAACAAAAATGCTGATTGATTTCGGCATGGAGCAAGGTGTTGACAATTTCGAAAATGCAAAAATTCCCTGTTCGCCGTCTGCGATTGACTATGTACTTTTGACACACGCACATATAGACCATTCCGGTTTATTGCCGTTGTTGTATGCCGGCGGTTTCAGCGGTGAGATTCATACCACTGAGGCAACAGCGCACCTTTGCAGTATTATGCTCCGTGACAGCGCACACATTCAGGAATTTGAAGCCCAGTGGCGCAACCGCAAAGCCCAGAGAAAAGGCGAAGAGCCTTATGTTCCGTTGTATACCATGGATGATGCCATTGGAGCGATTGCCTTGTTACGTCCCCACAAATATGAAGAAAAATTTCAGTTATGTGATGGTGTGGAAGTGCGTTTCATTGATGCAGGGCACTTGTTAGGGTCTGCAAGTATTGAAGTTTGGGCGACAGAGAGCGACGAAACAAGAAAAATCGTATTTTCCGGCGACATTGGCAACCTGAATCAGCCCTTAATCCGTGACCCGCAATATATTGATGAAGCGGACTTTGTTGTAATGGAATCGACCTACGGCGACAGAAAACATGAACGCCCGAAAGATTATGTCACAGCCCTTGCGCAGGTCTTACAGCAGACCTTTGACCGTGGGGGGAGTGTGATAATTCCGTCTTTTGCAGTCGGAAGAACGCAGGAAATATTGTATTTCATGCGGAAAATCAAAGTGGACGGATTAGTCAAGAATCATGACCATTTTCCGGTATTCATGGATAGTCCGTTAGCGATTGAAGCAACGAATATTTTCATGAGAAATCAGAACAGTTGTTATGATGAAGAGGCGATGAGCTATGTCAAGGAAGGAATCAACCCGATTTCCTTTGAAGATTTGCAGTTGATTACCACCCCTGACGAATCGAGAGCCATTAACTTTGATAAACGCTGTAAGGTGATTATATCCGCCTCTGGTATGTGTGAAGCCGGACGAATCAAGCACCATTTAAAGCACAATCTCTGGCAACCGCAGAACACCATTTTATTTGTGGGGTATCAGGCATACGGCACATTAGGGCGGTCATTGGTAGAGGGCGCAAACCATGTGAAATTATTTGGTGAAGTAGTTCAGGTGAATGCACAAATTAAACAGCTCCCCGGAATCTCTGGTCATGCAGACGTAGACGGTCTGACAGCGTGGATTTCTCACATCAAGAACGTCAAACGTGTATTCGTCATTCATGGAGAAAGTACCGTCATGGAGCATTTCACAGCGCATTTGCAGAACGATTTGAAATTATCTGCATATGCTCCCTACAGTGGGACGGAATTTGACCCCATCGCAAACCAAATCACTTTGGAAGCCATTCCGAAACCCATTGCAAAGAAATCCGGCACAGCCAAGGCGAACACCGTTTATCAGCGACTCCTTGCAGTTTTGGAGAGATTGACAAAAATCGTCAAGTCCGCAGAGGGGCGCACTAATAAAGAACTTGCCAGACTTACTGACCAGATAACTGAAATCTGCAATAAGTTTGAGAAGTAAATCATATCATATTCAGGAGGTACTTGTTTTATGCAGTACGAAATTCAGGGGAAGCCCTATCCCGTCGCAACCGTGACATTAGCAGAGGGCGAAAGCGTGATTTGCCAGAGGGGCGCAATGGCATGGATGACACCAAATGTATCAATGCAGACCACCTCAAACGGCGGTATCGGGAAGATGCTGGGGCGCATGGTATCCGGCGAATCATTATTCCAAAATATTTATACGTCTCAGAAGGGACAGGGAATGATTGCATTTGCTACAAATTGTCCGGGGGAAATCATGCCCATTGAGCTGGACGGAGCGAAAACCATTATTGCACAGAAATCCGCATTCCTTGCCTCTTCCATGGATGTCAAGTATGAACTGTACTTTCAGAAGAAATTCGGGGCTGGATTCTTTGGTGGTGAAGGCTTTATCATGCAGAAATTCACAGGACATGGTTCACTTCTGCTTGAAATTGACGGCAGTGTGATTTCCTACGAACTTGGTGCAGGACAGTCCATGCTGATTGATACCGGCTATCTCGCAGCAATGGAAGGCACTTGTTCGATTGACATTGAGCAGATTAAGGGAATCGGAAACATTTTCCTTGGCGGTGAAGGTCTTTTCAACACCAGAGTCACAGGACCCGGAAAAATCTGGATTCAGACCATGCCTATCTTTCAGATGGCGAATGCGCTTTCAGCATATGTTATCAAAAACAGCAGTGGCTCGTAATCAAAAGAAAAAGTCATACGGCATTTTGGATATATTGTCGGCGATTTTGGAACTGATATGAAGACAAAAAAACAGCATCCTGATATTATCGGGGTGCTGTTTCTATTTGATAATTCCCTCTGTAAAAATAATAAAACCGTCCTGATTATTGCCGGAAATCTCACAATTTTCCGTCATTGTCACAGGAACAATGGTAGAACCTGATTTTGCTTTTACATAATAAATGGTATAATCTTTTGTACCATCATGATAGTAATAGGGGTCAGAAATCGGATGATTCCGCATTTCTTCGAGGTAATCCGGAAAATTCAGCCCCATGTCATGCATAACGGCGGAATGCATTTTTCCGACATAGCGCAGATGATAGGGAGCAGGGGCGATTCCTGTCAAATCCTTTCCATTTTCGGGATAACTGAACACAAAGCCGTAATTCCACGAATTCGCTAAAAGCCACTCATTGAATTTGACGAACATGGAAATTGTTTCATCTTCATTCAAAAGACAGAGGTCAACACAAAGCCCTGTTTTCCGGTCAGGGAGTTCCGCCGGATAAAGACTGCCTTCCGTGTCGGAAGGTTCTGTGGTGCTGTAAACCATAAAATCACATTTTCCGGTTATGGTCTGATATGCAAGCATCATCTGATTGAGAGCCTCCAATGCAATGGGCTGTATTTCCAAATCTTTGCGCCGGACATGATAGCAGTCATTTTTCCCTTCAAAATCGGTCATAGGAGCATCTATTTTCCCCTGAAATTTATGTGTCTGGTCGATTCTGAGAGCCAGACCGCTAAAAATTTCAATGTGTTCTTTCTGGATGGGAATGCATCCTTCCGGAATGCGGACAGCATCCGGATTATCACCGGAATTTCCAGAAGTTGCAGAATCCGGCACGGAGTTGAAACCGCCTGCCGGATTGACTTCAAGAATCATTTGTTTTAGAGGTTTCACGGTATCTGCAAAATTTCCGTCTGCAATAATCATTTCGCCCTCAAAAAGACCGTTTTTCTGTCTGCTGATATTCCGCACGAAGCGAACACCTGCATCAACGGGCCATATCAGCCCCACCAGCGTAAAGCAGATAAGATACACACCAGCCAAAGAAACCCGCCTTTTCGGCTTCTTTTTTTTCATTTTAATTTGTTTTGTGTTTCTGCCCATACTGCTCTCCGCCTTCTGTAAATATTCCAGCCAGCGGAATCAATCAAGTATGCGCCGGCTTTGTATCCAGTGAATAAGTACCTGTGACAACTCCATAAAGTTTGAAAGAGTCATAGACATTATACCACTTATTTGTGCCCTGTGCAGTAACAGCAATGTATCTGTGCTCGTCTTCTGTTTCTGCATAGCTGACAAGGCACTGACCAGCTTCATCAGTATAGCCTGTCTTTCCCCCGAGAATGGTAATCCCCTCTACTTCCGTACCATACATTCTGTTGAACATAGTGCTTGTCAGTTCAATCCCGTGTGGGTGCTGTTCGGTTGCACGGGTGGTATACTGATAAGTGGAAATAACTTCCTTGCATAAATCATTTTGCAGGCAATATTCCAGAATGACAGTAATATCCTCCATTGTGCTGTAATGAGCAGGGTCATGCAGTCCGCTTGCGTTCATGAAGTGGGTGTTCTTCAGTCCAAGTTCCTCTGCTTTTTCATTCATCATATCGACAAAAGCCGATTCAGAACCAGCAATGGAAATTGCAAGACCGCTTGTGCCGTCCGCACCGGAAGGCAATGCTGCACCATAAAGCAAATCTTTCATGGTTACTTCTTCCCCGATTTCAAAACCAGCCATAGAAGCCTGCTGTTCACGAAGAGAGTTAATTAACTCATCTGTCATAGTGAAAGTTGCATCCAAATCCTCAATATGTTCAATAGCGACAATCAATGTCATGAGTTTTGTCATGGAAGCCGGATAAATCCGCTGGTCTGGTGTGCCCTTGACTGCCAGAACTTTTGCATTGTCCACATCTGTCAGCATCACAAGGCTACAGTCAATTTGTTCATCCAGAATCAGGGTACTTTCGTCTGTTTCCGGATAGCAATACCCCAGTTTAGGCGGTTCAGTCGGCTCTGTTTCCGGCTCAGTCATTGCCAATAATACCTGACGTTCTTCAGGGTCGTGCCTTCGGGTATAATCTTTATCAGGTGCACCAAAAATTTTGACAATCGCCCATACCCCAATCAGCATCACCATCAGCCCCAGAAACATCACCAAGATTCCACTTTTCCGAGGAATAACCATTCTCTCACGATTTGTTTTTTGCAAATGAAACCACCTCCGCAGGATTTAAGAAATTCTTCCTTTTGACAGGAATATTCCCATTCTCTCTTATTATACCCCTTTTTTTTTCAATTGTCAACAAATGTTTTTTCATTTTCGAAAAATAAATTTTCATTGATGGACTTTTCATGAAATTGACAATTTCGACACATGAATTTTGTGCTTTTTCACGAACTATTTTCATTATTTCCGGAAGCACTTGACAAAATTCCGGAAATATGCTATACTTTAAAAGTTAAAGGTACTACTGTCTAAGGAAATTGATGGGCTACCGTAACAGCCTGACGTAGGCGGTGCATCTGTCTGCGAGCAGAGAAATTTACGGAGGTGAATATGCATGAAAAAGGACATTCATCCTACATTGTACAAAACCACAATCACTTGTCACTGTGGCAATGTGATGGAAGTACAGTCCACCAAGCAGGACATCAAGGTTGAAATCTGTTCCAAGTGCCACCCGTTCTATACTGGTAAGCAGAAGCTTGTCGATACAGGCGGACGTGTTGACAGATTCAAGAGACGTTTCAATCTGGATAACAAGTAATTGGAACGCATCAGCCAAAATTTTTGAACTTTCAGGAAAACGGTCACTTTATGTGCCGTTTTTCTTGTCTAAAGGAGTGAATTTCATGGACTATTTCACCATATCCGCCCCTGTCAAAACGAGTTTCACGGAAAAGCGGTCTGAATTTATCGGCTACCTCTCTCCTGTCCTGACGAATGACGAAGCGATTGAATTTATCAATTCCGTGAAAGCCGACCACCGGAAAGCGAAACATCATGTATATGCCTATATTCTGCGTGATTCCAACATTACACGCTATTCCGACGACGGCGAACCGCAGGGGACGGCAGGAGTCCCAGTTCTTGACATACTCCAGAAAAAGGGCTTGACAGATATTTGCTGTGTGGTCGTGCGGTATTTTGGAGGGATTTTATTAGGCGGAGGCGGTTTAGTCCGTGCGTATTCGCACAGTGCAGCACTTTCCTGTGAGGAAGCGGAAATTCGTCATATGTGTGAAAGTACTCCCCTGATGTTGCGCATGGATTACCCCCTTTACGGCAAAGCCCTGAACTGTTTCCCGAAGTACGGCATCCTGCAAAAGTCGGAAAATTTCGGAACGGATGTATTTTTAGAAATCATTGTCCGAAATGAAGTCTGTGAAGCACTCATCAAGGAATTGACAGACCTTTCCGGCGGAAAAATCCAGATTCAGGCAGGAAAGACAGAATATGCAGACTTTTCATCTGTGGAGGGAAGCTAATGCAAGCAATTGATTTTTATCATTCTGGTATTGATGAATTACGGAAAGGCAATTTTCAGAAAGCAATCCAATATTTGGAACATTCTAACCAGATGGACGAACATTATAAAACATATGAATGGTTGTATCTTATTTGGAAAAAATTAGACAATTCAGAAAAAGCATTCGCCTGTTTAGAAAAGGCATTTGCATTAAATCCTTGCTCTGATTCTGTTTCAGTTTCCTATGCCGGAGAATTGGCATTGAGGGGCGAAACGGCAAAAGCAAGGGGAATTTTGCAAGAAACTATCAAGAGAAATGCAACCTGTCTTCCGGCGGTTCGGCTTCTGGAAGCAATTTCCTGATTTTTTCAAAATTTTTTCAGAAAAAAAGAGGATTTCCCAAAAGAAAAATTGTACATATTAACAGAGGGTGAGGAGTATGGCATTTCCGGTCGAATTCATGCAGAAACTGCGTGATATGAATGATATTGTTGAGATGTTCCGGAGATATACCACCGTCAAAAAAAGCGGTCGGCTTTATATGTGCTGTTGTCCTTTCCATACAGAAAAAACGCCGTCTTGTGCAATATATCCCGATGACCAGCATTTTTATTGTTTCGGGTGCGGAGCGACAGGAGACGTGATTTCTTTCGTGGAAAAAATGGACAATATTTCTTTCTATGAAGCAGTACAGGTACTTGCCCAGCAAAGCAACCTGCAAATTCCGAGCCGGAATCCGCAGGAAGAACGAACCGCAGACCTTCGCCGGCGGTGTCTGGAAATCAACAGAGAAACAGCAAAAATTTATTTCATCAATTTGTTAAAGGGTTCTGACCCCAGAGGACTGCAATATTTTCAAAGCCGTGGTCTGAGCATGGAAACAATCCGCAGGTATGGGCTGGGATTTGCGCCGGATGACTGGCATCAGCTCCGAGACCATCTCCGGAACAAGGGCTATACAGATGATGAAATGGTGATTGCTGGAGTATGCCGGCGCAGTGACAGGGGCGCAGTGTATGATTATTTCCGGAATCGGGTAATATTTCCCATCATTGATTTACGGAAAAACATTGTTGCATTCGGCGGACGTGTCCTTGACGACAGCAAGCCGAAATATCTCAATACGAATGATACCCCCGTATACAACAAAGGGAGTAATCTTTTTTCGCTGAATTTCGCCAAAGAGGGCAATCCGGAAACATTCATTCTTGGTGAGGGGTATATGGATGTTATCGCCATGAATCAGGCAGGCTTCACGAATGCCATTGCCGTATTGGGAACAGCCCTCACAGATGCACAAGTTAGATTGATTGGGCGGTATGTCCAGC
>DGHF01000190.1 GCA_002392545.1 Ruminococcus sp. UBA3855 | reverse complement strand
GAAATCAAGGAGGAGGTGTCTGAAATGTGTAATCTCGGTATGGCTGTTGAATTAAAGGGCGTAGAGCAGGGAGTAAAGCAGGGAAAAGAACAGGCTTTTATTGAAAACATCAGAAGCCTCATGAAAACATTGAAATTGACTGCGGAACAAGCTATGGATGCATTACAAATTCCGAAAGAAGAACAGGCACAATACGAATCTAAACTTTAATATAAATAACATCAAGCCGTGATGCAGAATCTCCTGTATCACGGCATTTTTTATCTGGGTGCAAAATGCACCCACCTTTTTTATTTTGCACCCACTTTGCACCCAGCCTGCACCCACTGAGTGCAAAATTAAATTGTACCAAGTTAGGCATTTACATTTCCGCATATATTTCAACAAGTCGAAACATGGGCTTGCTTTGGATATATTTCTTGACTTCTTCAATTTGAGTTTCAATCTTCTCATGCCCGACATTTTCTCTTGATAAACGAGCGTAAATAGCCGTTTTATAGACTTTCAATTCTGTATCAAAATCAAGGTGCTTTTTTCGTGATTTACGAGCCACTTTTATCACCTCTGAAAAAGTCCGCATATCGGAAATAAATGCGAATTTTGGTCTTGCTGAATACTTCCACTTTTTCAACGAATGTCACTAAAATTTTGCGAGTCAATTCAGAAAATTCAGCGTAACTTTGATACTGTTCTCTGATTTCATCCAAACAATTCAAAATCTGTGATTTCTTATGTTGAATTTGCTCTATCTGATGCTGAACTTTTTTGATTTTGCTGTCATAAAAAGCCATCATTTCTTCATAATCTGCTTGTGAAACAACACCATTTTCCTTTTGTGTAAGCAACCTTTTCTGAGAATCCTGTGTATCAAGAATCAAAGTTTCAAGTTTTTTCAATTCCTGTTCAGAAACTGACATTTCGGTTTCAGAATCAGCAGTCGCAGGGAGATAATCAACCTGATTCAAAACTACAGCCATATGTTGTTTTAATGTTCGAAAAACAGCACCTGCAAGAACATCTTCCTTGATGATTGCTTTGCAAGTACAATCTTTGTTTCGACACCGCCACTGTCCATTTTCACGATGTACCATTTGTTGACCACAATTTCCGCAAAATGCAAATCCTGAAAAAAGATAAGAACCTTTCTTTAGGCAACTGTAACTATCTCTCTGCAACAAATCCTGTATCACAAGAAACGTAGTATCGGAGATAATTGCTTCATGTGCATTTTCAAATGCAGTCAGTTCCGAGGGGTCACGCTTGAAACGTTTCCTATTTCTATAGCTGATAGAAGTCGTTTTTCCCTGTATCAGCGTACCAACATAGATTGGATTTTCTAACACCCTGCGGACACTGGAAGATGACCATAAGGCTGTATCACCTTTCCGGTGTGCTTTTCCTACAGCGGCACTTCCAGACGTGATTCTATGCTCCAACGGAGAATCAATGCCACATGAATTCAGGTATTCAGCAATTCCCTGATTGCTCAAACCCTCAATTTTTAGTTCAAAAATCTTCCGAACTACGTCAGAAACTTCTTCATCCACAATCAGGTGTTTATCCTCAATCAGATAGCCGTAGGGTGCATGATTGCCTACAAAACTGCCATTCTGCCGTTTAGCTTCAAGAACACTACGAATTTTCTGCGATGTTTCCATTACGGTAAACTCATTCGCAAGGTTGATAAGCGGAGTGATAAGCCACTCTGTTGCTGAAAGTTCTCTGCCATTGTCATAGCAGTCCATCACAGAAATAAACCGGATTCCCAACTTTGGAAATATCCTTTGCAGATATTCTTCTGTTTTTTGAAAATTACGTCCTAATCTAGAAAAGTCTTTCACAATGATACAGTTAATTTCACCATTTTTCGCTGATTTCATCATACTCTGAAACTGCGGACGGTCAAAATCATAGCCGCTCCATCCATCATCTATCTTGACCGTGACTTTGATACAAAATAAAAGTGTGAATTTTACAGCTTGATAGCCTGAAAAGTGCGAAAATACGGCATTTTCTCCGATAGCAATTATCAGAGCAAAGCCGTATTTTTGAATTGAAAAGTGTGAGAATTGTATCAACCCCATCTGGGAGAATGATTTTAGCCACCCCTTGAGGAAACCTTAAAATGTGAGGGGGTATTCTTAAAAGGTGGCTAAAATTCAGAGGAATTATTAAAATGTGCTGGATTAAAAAGAGTGACTTTCAGAAATGATTATGTTATCCTCTGCCATAAGCCAATAAATTCCAAAATAGCAGAGTCCTTCCAAAGGAATCTCCATCATTCCCAGAAAAGAAGACCTGAATATTGTGTTTCATCGTTTCAAAAAAGCCAGCCCTGATTTTTCTGGACTGGCTTCTGTTTCATTGTTCCGAATTTTCTTCTTTGATAGTTTTCACACCAAACACAAAATAGACAATGTGACAAATCCACACAACGGCAAGGATGATACACGGAATCCAAATGCCTTTTCTTGCCATCATGAAGAAGCCGAATCCCATCAGCAGAGTGACGGTTGTGATGATGCTGATTTTGGTTTTCAGGAGCATTCCCTTTTTCTCAACAAAGGACTGTAAATGCTTTTTGTAAAGCTCTGTGCCAATGAACCAGTCGTGCAGTTTCTGCGAACTCTGCGAAAAACAGAATACCGTTGCCAGATAAAACGGTACAGTCGGCAGAATCGGCAGGAATACCCCCACTGTGCCGAGTGCCAGACAAATCAGTCCCAGTATCAGAAATATCAGTCTTTTAATTGCCATCAGTTTCCTCCAGTCGTCTTTTTTCTTTTTTGGTTTCAATCAAATGCCGGACTGCGGTCACAGGTCGGTAAAACAGCATTCTTTTTCCGCTGAACCGCATGACTTCACGGATTTTCTCACGCATTTCCGGCTTGTAACAGTGTACTTTGCAGTTGGAACAGAAAGTTTTGTTCTCCATGAACGGACATTTATCACTTCTGGAATGTGCGTAATTTTCAAGTTCTGCACATTCTTTGCAGAGAGGTTTTCCGCTGTGCTTTTTCCGGCAGTAAATCCGAATCATCAGAGAAACAAGCTCTTTTTCCTGTTCACGCTTTTTTGAAATTTTCATCAGCTCAAACGTCCGTTTTCGACTGAATACGTTTTGTCAGCGATTTTCATAGTAGATTCTCTGTGCGATACCAGAACGACAGTTTTTCCGGCTGATTCTTCTTTGAGGGATTTCAGGATAACGGCTTCATTCAGGCTGTCAAGGTTGCTTGTCGGCTCATCCAGAAGAACAAAGGGTGCATCATGCAAGAAGGCTCTTGCAAGTCCGATTCTCTGCCGTTCACCGCCTGAAAGCGTTTCACCGAGTTCACCGACCTGTGTTTCATATCCATTCGGTAAAGTCATAATAAAGTCGTGAATTGAGGCTTTTTTGCACGCTGTTTCGACTTCTTCCTGAGTGGCATTCAGCTTGCCAATTCTAATATTATTTGCAATCGTATCTTTGAAAAGCTGTGTTTCCTGCGTCATGTAACTTTCCATATCACGCAGATTAGAGGTATTTATCTGATTGATG
>DGHF01000231.1 GCA_002392545.1 Ruminococcus sp. UBA3855 | reverse complement strand
AAGTTTGCGGTATAATAGACTTAGAATTTCACCAGAAAGGGAGGGGCGGACATATGGAAAAATCTTCCATTTCAAAGCCAACATTACAAAGACTGCCTGTTTATCTGAATTATCTGCACTCTTTGCCGGAATCCGTCAAAATGACCTCTGCGACACAGGTTGCACTTGCATTAGGCTTGAATGAAGTGCAAGTCCGGAAAGACCTTTCTATTGCAAGCCGTTGCGGAGGGAAGCCGAAAACGGGCTATTCCGTCCGGCAATTGGCGGAGGATTTAGAAGAATTCCTCGGATACCACCACCCAAAAGAAGCGGTTTTAATTGGAGTGGGAAAATTGGGGTCTGCGTTGCTGTCGTTCAAAGGTTTTCAGCAACTCGGAATGAAAATTTCCTGTGCGTTCGATAATGACCCTGAAAAAATCGGTACAGAAGTGAATCATATTCCGATTTATCATATTCAGGATATGAAAAAAATCTGCCCCGAAAGACAGATTCAGATTGGAATATTGACAACAAGCCCCGAACCAGCACAGGAACTTTGTCGCCTGATGCTGGAAAGCGGGATTCTTGCCATCTGGAATTTTTCAACGGCATTGCTGAACGTGCCGGAAAATATCATTGTTCACAATGAAAATCTTGCTGTATCGCTTGCCATGATTTCTTATCAGCTCGACGAACAGCAGAAAAAGGAGGATACATCATGCTGAAAACTGCTCCCATTTTTACAGACCATATGGTCATACAACGTGAAAAGCCGTTCCGGATTTGGGGAACTGGTGAAGACGGAACGGAAGTTTCTGCACAGATTGGAAGCTTGAAAGGTGTTTCGGAAGTTGTCAATGGGAAATGGGAAATTGTTCTTCCTGCCATGCCTGCCGGAGGGGCTTACACGCTCAAAGTCACAGACGGCACGGAGACACTCACATTTTCGGACATTGTTTCCGGTGAAGTGTGGCTTTGTGGCGGTCAGTCGAATATGGAACTTGTCATGATAAATTCTGATAATCCCGAACCTGCTTTGAATACATGCAGGGAATCGAACGTCAGATTGTATCATGTGGGGAAACGTGGCGTTTTTGATGAACAGTTTTTTGAGGAAGAACAAAATTCCTGCTGGCAATTGCCCGAAAGAGATACTTGCCAATACTGGACGGCGATAGGCTATTATTTCGGGGAACGTCTTGCAAAAAAATTAGGGGTCACAGTCGGGCTGATTGAATGCAACTACGGCGGAAGTTCTGCGAGTGCGTGGATAAGTGAAAAAATGCTCCGTTCGACAGAAGTCGGACAGAGTTATCTTGATGATTATTCCAAAGGTATGGAGGGCTTGACGGATGAAGAAGCCTGTCAGGCTTATCAGGAATACTGCGATTATCACAACAGATGGCAGGAGAGAGTGGCGCAATGCTACAATGAAAACCCTGATATTTCATGGGATGAAGTGCTTGAAAAATGCGGTGAAAACCGTTACCCCGGCCCTTATGCGCCTAATAATCCGCTCAGACCCCATGGGCTGTATGATACCATGATTACCAGAATTACACCTTACACCATGAGAGGGGTATTGTACTATCAAGGTGAATCCGACGAGCACAGACCAGAAGGCTATGAAATGTTGCTTAGTTCGTTGATTCATCAGTGGCGGACGGATTTCAAAGATGAAACATTGCCGTTTTTGCTGGTGCAATTGCCCATGTTCAGCTATGAGGACAGACAAAAGGGGACGGAATGGGCGTTAATTCGTGAGGTACAGGAAAAAGTTTATCAGAATGTCCGTCATACCGGATTAGCCGTGATTCCTGACTGTGGCGAATATAACGAAATCCACCCCAAGGAAAAACGCATTCCTGCAAAACGGTTATATTTGCAGGCTCTCAAAGAAGTTTACCATTTACAGGAAAACGGCACGACTGCGCCCATGTTCCGTGATGCTGTCGCCGGAAACGGTACAATTCATATTCATTTCGACAATGTGGAAAACGGTCTTGAATTGCACGGAACAAGCGGTTTTGAGGTCTGCGGTACTGACGGTGAATGGTATCCGGCTCACCCGAAAGTGAACCGGCACACACTCATATTGTCATCTGAAAAAGTCCCTCATCCCGTTGGTGCAAGATATCTTTGGTATAATTATGGGGAAGTGACTTTATTTGAGAGAAACGGCTTGCCGGCTTCGCCATTCCGCACGGTTTCTGACTAATTCCGCAGAATGCACATGCTGATTGCAAAATTTCCTTCCGTGAGATGCCAGAAGCACGCATCTGGTCGGTTGGAATAGACAAAATCTCCGTCAAGCTGGAAATTCAGCGTTTTCATGGGGTAGGCAATCCCTTTTCCAAGGGCTTTCACATAGGATTCTTTCAAAGTCCAAAGCCTTGTAAACAGAAAATCGGGATTGTCAGTCTCTTTCAATGCCCTTTTTTCGTCAGGGCTGAAAACCTTCTCCACGACTTTCGGGCGGAGTTTCCGGCATTGTTCCACATCAACCCCACATTCATATTTCGACAGCAGACAAACCGCCATTCCATTACAGTGACTTAAATTGAAATGTACATCAGGAAATTCCGTAAAATAGGGTTTTCCTGATTCAGTCCGTGAAAGGGACGGCTTTTCTGTGTGTTCCTTATGAAAATAAAGTTCAGCGCAGGTATACAGAAGGTTGTAAGCTGTTTCATGTTGTTCTTTTGGTGAATTTCCGGCGGGACAGACATATAAAGAACCGTACATTTTCGGAAGAAGTAAACGTCTCATCATTTCAGCTCCTTGGGTTGATAGCCTTTTTCTGTCATGTAGGTACGCAAGCGGAGATAGGTTTCTTCGCTGATAACGTGCTCAATCCGGCAGGCATCTTTCTCCGCCGTGACAGGGTTTACACCTAAATATTCGTTGAAAAAATCCGTGATGAGGGTGTGTCTCTCATAAACTGAAATGGCACGTTTTTTTCCGCTTTTGGTGAGTTTGACTTCTCCATCTTCGGCAACTGTGACAAAGCCTTCTTCACGCAGAATCCGCATGGCACGGCTCACGCTTGCTTTGGTGTAGCCTAATTCGTTGGCAATGTCTACTGAACGAACAAACGGCATACGGCTTGTCAATAAATAGATGGTTTCGAGGTAGTCTTCACCAGATTCATGTAATGACATAAAAAACACTTCCTTTCTGACCGCTTATTCTGCGGTGCTTATTACTATTTTATCATATCATTGATAAAAAATCAACAGTTTTCCACAAAAAAATTATACAAAATAATTAAGGAGGAAATAGTATGACAGCATTGGATGTACAGAAAATTGAAAAGTCCTATGGTAAAAAACAGGCTGTCAAAGGGGTTTCATTCCAGATTCAAGAGGGCGAAATTTTCGGCTTGATGGGAATGAACGGCGCAGGAAAAACAACCATTCTCCGGATGCTTGCCACGCTCCTGACCCCTGATTCCGGTGACGCTTTGATTGCAGGTCACAGCATTGTCAAAGAACCTGACAAGGTTCGGGCACATATCAGCTATTTACCTGATGAGGCTGGTGCTTACCGGAGCATGACCGGTGAAAAATATCTTGATTTCATTGCTGGACTTTATTTCAAAGACGAAGCTGAACAGGATGAATGTATTCAGCTCGGAAAAGAAATCTGTGGTCTGGGGGATGCACTTTCCCGAAAAATTAACACCTATTCCAGAGGTATGACAAGAAAATTAGTTCTTGCACGTACGGTTATGACTCGTCCAGCACTGGCGATTCTTGACGAACCAACAAGCGGTCTTGATGTGCTCAATTCCCTTGATATCCGGAATACCATCAAACGCTGTGCAAAAGAATACGGCACGGCATTTCTGCTCTCCTCTCACCATATGCAGGAAGTGCATACCACTGCTGACAAGGGTGCAATTATGAAAGACGGCGTATTCCTCGCTGAGGGTACTCCAGACGAAATTTTACAAAAATACAATGCTGAGACTCTCGAACAGGCTTTTGAAAGGGCGGTGAAAGGCGAATGATGCATTTATTGAGAAAAGAACTTTCCGAACTTGTCACCAGACAGATGTTGATTTCTCTTGTAATGAGTTTTATCATTATTTCTATGCTGGGTTCATTGATGACCAATGTTTTGACAGACGAATTCACGGATTATGGAACTGTCCGCATGATTGACCAAGACCAGACAGAATTCACGCAGCAAATCATTGACAAGCTTCAAGAGGACGGCTACACCGTTCAAACTGCTTCTGATTTTACGGAGGGGGTCAATCAGTATCATTGGAGTGAGGCAACTTTACTGCCTGAGGGGATGACGGATTTATTGCTTGTACAACATGAACAATGTCAGGTGCACAGCTATACCCTGTTGAAGACAACTTCCAGTGTGTCACTTTCTATGATGGGTGACAGCAGTACACAAACTGTTGTCAATGCTATCAATTCATTGCTTTCAGATGAATATTTGCAGGGAGACCTTGATTTTCTGGAAAATCCCATTCAGACAGTGCCCTACACACAAGCCAATAACCGCACTGTCCAAGCAAATCCCTCTTTGATTTTGAGTTCACTTTCTTTGTTTGACCAGTTAATGCCGTTACTGTTGTTCTTGTTGGTAGTACTCACGGCACAGACCATTATTACTGCTATCGCTGCCGAAAAAGCAGACAAGACCCTTGAAACCTTGCTTTCTTCGCCTGTTCCGAGGTCAACCATTATCGGGGCGAAAATGCTGGCGGCTTTGATTGTGGCGTTGGTTTATGCCCTGACATACGGAATGGCATTTCTTTCAACTGTTGTTTCAACGTTCAGCGGAAATTCCGGAAGTGTCGACATTGGAGAGACTTTTTCAGAAGTCGTTGCAACCAGACATTATGCAGAGGAATTATCCTTGCAGATTCCCTTTATGGGATGGGTGGGAGTATTGGCACAACTGGCACTAACTCTGGGCATTACTTTGACTGCTTCCATTATTTTGGGTGCATTGGTGGAAGATTCCAAAAATACCCAATATGCAAGCCTGCCAATTATGCTGTGTACCATGTTCCCTTACATTCTTTCTATGGTTTCTGATATTCGGAATATGGGAGCTGTGAAATGGCTGTTGTACTGCATTCCCTTCACACATACTTTCATTGCAACTGCAAATTTCCGTTTCCATGATTTGCCATTGTTCTTCGGGGGGCTGGTGTATCAGGCGGTTTTCCTTGCTTTCATGGTTGTGCTTGCATTGAAACTGTACAGTTCTGACTTGCTTTTCGTTCACAGAAGCATCTTCGCCAAAAAGAAAACAACCGAAAATGAATAAACGAATTCCGGAAATCGTGTCTCATGATTTCCGGAATTTTTCTTTATTTGCCTGATAGCTGATAACTTTTGTCAATCAATCCAGTCACAACGGCTTTATTTTGTTCCGTGAAATGTTTCAGGATGATGGCGAACCAATGTTTTTTGTTCATATGGTATGCAGGGGCGAAACCATCCATTTCCACAATATGTACAATGTCGTCCGGCTTGCCCTTGATGATTAACACGTCAATCTTTTCATTTCCTGATAATCCGACTTTATTTTCCGGAATGTCCATAATGATACCGTACCATTTTTGATTTGATGTGTTCCGCAAAACGGCATAATTCGGCGCAGAATTCCAGAGATATTCAGGAAGAGTGCTGTATTTTTCCTTGACATATGCAAAAATTTGGTCTCTGGTCATAGCTCATACACCTTCAATTCACAATTCCCCATGAAGAAATTCATAAATCTTTCTACAGTCATATCATGGAAATAGCTGTCAATCACTCTGCATATTCCCCCATGACATACTAATAATACATTTTCGTCAGGGTAAAGCCGTTTCACGTCATCAATCACGTTGTATGCCCTGTGAACTATCTGAAAGACGGATTCTCCGCCGTCGGGCATTTTACAGCCCCATGAGGCTTTTGCTTCTGCGAATCCGGCAGTTTTTCGGTTTTTTCCTTCAAATGAGCCATAATCCCATTCTTTTAATCTTTCATCTGTCTGGATGGGAAGACCTAATTTTTCAGCGACTTTTCCGGCGGTTTGCTGTGCACGAACCATGGGAGATGCAATAATTCTGTCAATGTCTCCGCATTCTGCACAACGTTCGGCTAATAATTCCGCTTGATGCAAGCCCTCTTTTGACAGGCGGATGTCAGTTACTCCGCTGATTTTGTCGAGTTCGTTCCATTCCGTCAATCCATGACGTGTGACATATAATTTCATTTGATATTCTCCTTTGTATGTATGCCGGAAATTTCCGGCACTGCTTATCACATCATCTGATGAAACACATAGTAAATAATTCCATAAATGGCGGATGCTGTACAGCCATACAGAATGACTGGTCCTGCAATCGTGAAAATTTTTGTCCCGATTCCTAAAATATAGCCCTCTGTTTTCGCTTCCATTGCGCAGGATGTGACAGCGTTTGCAAATCCTGTAATTGGTACAAGTGTACCTGCTCCGGCGTGTCGTGCCATTTTTTCGTAAAGCCCGAACCCTGTCAGGAACATGCTCACCAAAACCAATGTCACGGATACCCATGCTGATGCTGTCCCCTCGTCGAAGCCCATCATTTCATACAGTTCCAGCAACATCTGACCAATGACACAGATTCCGCCCCCTGTCAGAAATGCCACCAGCACATTGATTTTGCTGTTGGATTTCGGCGCAGAGCGTTTCTGCATTTGCTGATATACTTCCGGTGTGATGTTCATAATTCCGGCACACTCCTTTCTTTTTCAGAAGTATGCCCAAAAGACATGGTTTCTATTTGTACCAATTGTAAAATTTTTTTAAATTCTTGCCATTTCATCAAATTTGTGCTATGATTATAGTATAGCATGATTTGTAAAAAAAGGCAAGACTTTATTTATTAGGGAGGTTGATACATATGAAAATACTGGTCGTAGAAGACGAAGAAGCCCTTGCTGATGCTCTGAGTGAAATTCTGAAACGGAATAAATACTCTGTGGATACCGTCTATGATGGGGAAGATGGGCTTGATTATGGACTGACGGATATTTATGACTGCATTATCCTTGACATTATGTTACCCAAAATGAACGGGC
>DGHF01000206.1 GCA_002392545.1 Ruminococcus sp. UBA3855 | reverse complement strand
AAAGATACTGAACAGGCTCTTAAATGAACAGGAACTTTCTTTTTTAAGCGAAGATGAAAAGAAATCGTATATGGAGTATCGTCAGAAGTATCTTGAACGTCAAAAATTTGTTTCTCGCTTGGAACAATTGGATAAAGTTCATGCGCCTCAAGTTTTAATGAGAAAGGCAAATCTTGATAGTTCCAGTTTTCATCATCAAGTTTTGACAAAAGCCGTTGAGCCTTTACATTTTAAAATACCTAAATTTTGCTTTCTGATGCCAGCAATTACAGATAAAGAAGTAAAGGTCTCCACACATAATGAAGTAAATCTCGGCAATGTGACAGTGCCAACTATGACAGATAAAAAAGTAGAAATTTCAAAGCATAATAAAGTCAAAGTGGGTAGTGTGACAATACCAACACCTATAGGCAAAAAAACGGAAATTTCAGACTATGATAAAGTTGAAATTGGCGGTGTTATATTTCCGACAGCAATTGGCAAGCAGGTCGAAGTTTCTAATTATGATGAAGTCAAAGTTAGCAGTGTTATACTGCCAACAGCAAGAGGCAAGCAAGTCGAAGTTTCTAATCATGGTGAGGTTAAAGTTGTCCATATTCTGACAGAAGAAGGCTACCTTCTCACAGATGATGAAAGATGCCTGATTCTCACCGAAAAAGGCAGAAAATGTGCCGAAGAAGTCATTCAGCGGTATGAATTTTTCAGAACACTCCTGCTCCGGCTTGGTATTCCTGCTCAGACTGCTGAACAGGATGCCTGCCGTCTGGAACACGCAGTCTGTCCAGAGTCGTTCGGTGCGCTGAAAGCCTGTTTTTACCTGAAATCAGAGGTGAATTGATGAAATGCAGAAAAATATCACAGAAAGTTCACAAATTTATGATAGAATAAAGTTATCTCAGATTAACTGAAAGGAGAAATTGTATGGAAAAAATATACATTATTTCTGGGATTATCGGAAGTTTGTGTTTTGCACTGGGTGATATTCTTCTTGGGTACGTTGACCCGACTCCGTTAGGCGAAGGCTCCGGCGTGATTACCAGAGGACATGGAAAAGGCTATCCGCAAAACCATTTTGCCGTCACGCTCGGCACTGCGGCAGCCGGAGTTGTATTTCTTTATCTCGGTATGACACATATTGGTGACATTGCAGTGAATGACGCATGGAAACAGTGGATTTCCCTTAGTTTTTCAGTGATGACATTTACATGGATGATGGTGCATATCTTCGTGACGGTCTGTGCGTTTGTCTATCATTGGACGGCTGAAAATGTTTCTGAAGAAAAAGCTCCGGAAGCCCTGAAACAGACAAGAAATATCTTTATGCCAATGATGATAACTGCTTATCTGCTGATGTTTGCGGGAGCTGTTTTCATTATTGCAGCGATTGCTCTCAGCGGAACAATTCTGCCGAAATATTACATCATATTCACACCACTGATTGGTGCAGCAGTCATGTCGGCTCTGGCAAAAATCAATCGGAAATCGCCATTCTGCAAGATGCTGGATACCCTCTGCCTTAATTTCGGCTTAATTGTATGGTTTATCAGCTTGTTCTCTGTCAGAGAGGGTTAAATATGAAATTACTGATTCAGCTAATATTATATTGCTTGCTGTTCACGGGTATGGTGAAATATGCTGTCCGTGGCGGTGCATTGGACGGACTGTATTTCTATCCGAAGCCTGTACAGGAGCGTGCAATAGAAATCGGACTTGTCACAAGAGAAACAATCGCCGAAAAACGCCGGAATTTTATGATTTTATTCTATCTTGTCATGCTGACGGTATTACTGTTGATTATCGGCTTGTGGAATCGCATTGATTCTTTCAAAACGGCTTATCTGCAAGCTTTATTATTTTTAGAAGTCATGAACTGGTATGACGGCATTGTGATTGACAGACTTTGGGTGGGACACAGCAAATTCTGGATTATTCCGGGAACGGAAGATTTGCCGTTTGTGCAGACTTGGAAACAAGTGCTGAAAAAACGCTGTATTCTTTCATTGATATGGGTTGCAGGTGCAGCAATTGTTGGCGGATTAGTTGTAATAATTTCAATTTTACTGAAATAAGAAAGGAAAGTGATATTTATGAAAAATTCGTTTAAAAACTGCCTGAAACTGATGCTTTTAGCGTTCAGTATCATGATGCTGTTTGTTCACAGGCGGGTAATCAAATCTGCAATTACTGGCGAACCCATGCCGGCAAATCCGCACGGTCACTGTCATTGCAGAAAAAAGACATCGGAGGGATAATATGTTTGACAAAAGATTAACAGAACTATGTCCGGAAAGCAAGAAATTTATTGTGGGGAACATCATTTTTCAATGGCTGGAATTGTTTTTAAATGCCGTGATGATTCTCACAACAGCAAATGCTATACAGCATTTTTATCTCAAAGAATGGGCGTTTTCAGACTTGACAATGCCAATTGTCATTATTTTAATTACAGTAATTATCCGATTTTTCACGGCACAATTTGCAACAAGAATGAGCTATCTCGCATCGAAAACAGTAAAACAAAAAATGCGTGAACTGATTTATAGCAAACTCCTGAAACTCGGCAGTAAATACCGTGAACAGGTCACAACAGCGGAATTGGTACAGGAATCTGTAGAGGGTGTCGACCAGTTAGAAAGCTATTTCGGCTTGTATGTTCCGCAGTTTTTCTATGC
>DGHF01000024.1 GCA_002392545.1 Ruminococcus sp. UBA3855 | reverse complement strand
ATACCCTGACCGCCGCTGCCAAGTTCTTTCAAAACCTTTGCAGCTCCGCCGTATTCCATCTCGACATACTGCCCGATTTGAAGTTCAACCATTTTGAACTCATCCCTTTCTGTTTCATAATTTTATTTTCAGGTCTTAGCCTGCAAAGCCCTTTCTCACGGGCTCACACTTAACACCATGACTTGTGCAGAACTTATGTACATAAGAATTTTCTACACAACGTACTGTCAGATTCTGACACATCTTGAATGCATCATCATCAATGTATTTCACACTGTCTGTCAGGAACAGCTTTTTCAGTGAAATACAGCCCTGAAATGCTTCTGAACCAATGCTTGCAATGGTCGGCGGTAATTCGAGCATTTCCAGACTGGAACAGAATTCGAAAGTACTGTCTTCGATTTCTGTCACGCCCTGCGGTACACGCATCATTGTCAGCTTACCACAGGAACTGAATGCACCACGTCCGATTCTTCTGACATTCGGAGGCATTTCAAGGGTTTTCAGCTTTTTGCAGTCAGAAAATGCATATTCACCAATGACATAAACAGACTGCGGAAGGGTGATTTCTTTCACACGGCTTCCGTCAAAGCAGAAGTCTGCAATATTGGTAACACCTTCCGGAACTTTTACGGTACTGGAGAAAAGACCAGCTGCACGTTTTGCCTCTTCAGGGGTAAATCGTCTTTCAGCGGAAGGCTTGGGAGCGGCTGCGACTGGTCTTGCCGGAGCGGCATGAGCCGAACCGAACGGAATCGGGTTGCCCCCAGGGTTCTGCATCATTGGTGCAGCAGCTGTGGGCTGTGCTGGCTTGTTTGCCGGCGGTTCGTAAGCCCATTCCATCATGTGGGTGAAGCAGGTCAATACAAATTCCACTGCTGCATCTGCAAGGAATAATTCATTGGTCATATATTCCCTTGCCTTCATGATAGCGATTTTGTGGCTGTCTTCTTTGCGCATCATCTTCAGGACATCATTACTTAAAACGTGTTTTAACAGACGGCGTTCCCTTTCATAGTCAGGAATGATGTCATTCATCAACGAGATGACTTTGTTGGAATCATCCAGAATTTCTTCACCCTGAGACTTTACCATCTGCAAGAGTGAATTTTTAATTGGATTGACATTCTGAAATTCGAGCATAAATTTTAGCCTCCTACAATACCTGAGATTATGCTGGTATTTCTTCAATCTAAAAAATACCGCATCTTAAAAAGTTTTGCACAATTTTACCATCTTTTTGTAATATTTCACTAAAAAACACGCAAAAGACAAAATGTGCTATGTGTATTACACATAATTACTTAAAGTATACCATACAGATGGGAAATTGTCAAGTCTTGCAGAAAATTTTTTATTTTTCCATGCCTGAAAATGTCTTTCCGGCTGTTTTCTCACAATCCAAAAAAAATCTTGAAATTTTGCGGTTTTTAATACATCTGACTATAAAAATAAAACGTTTGAAATCGGAAATGTGTGCAAATAGACGAAAATTCTGTATGAATTTCGTTGTTTTTGATGCTTGCTTTTTTATTTTCTTTGTGTTATAATGAATACATATATGTGCCGTACTACGGCATGATGATAACTTTACAGAGGAGGTTTATGAGGTTATGAGGAGACATAATAGAAGTTTACTCGCCCTTACGCTTGCACTCTCTATGCTTCCGCTGAGCGGTTGTGCACAAAGCATGAGAGAACAACGAGAAGCCAAAGCATCAAAATATGACATCTACGTCATCACCAAAAGTACAGAAGCCTATTGGGACGCTGTCAAAACAGGTGCAGAAGAAGCCGGAGCAGATATGAATGTTACCATTCATTATGACTGCCCGCAATGGGAGAACGAACAAGGCATTGAAACCCAAAAATCCATTATCAACAATGCCATTACCAATGGTGCGGATGCCATTGTTCTTGCTTCTATCGATTCTGATGCGTTAAATGATACGCTCCGCCTTGCCACACAAAACGGTATTCCCGTTCTTACTATTGACTCTGATGTCAGCTACACCGGAAGAGAGGCTTTTGTTGGAACACAAAATGAAACCGCCGGCGCAATCGCTGCTAGATATGCTGCGGAATTGCTCGGTGATGAGGGTGGTCAGGTTGCCATTGTCGCACATATGCAGGGTGTTCCTACACAAGTGACACGTACTGACGGCTTTGTCAATACCCTTGACGGAGAAAGCACTTCTGCTCCAGCTGAGGAAATTGTTGAGACTGAACCAGCAACCGACGAAGCCGGTAATGTTATTGATGGTGAATTTGTGGAAGTTGTCAAGGAAGTGCCTGCACAAACCGGTGATGCTTACCCCAATATCAACGTGGTAGAAGTTGCATGGGGTGAAGGCGATGTGGAAAAATCCAAAGAAGAGGCGAAAAGACTGATTGAACAATATCCCGATTTGAAGTTGATTTATGCAACCAATCAATCTGGTAATGTTGGAGTTTGTGAAGCTGTGGAAGAACTGGGGCTTGCTGATACCATTCAGGTTGTCGGCTTTGATGCTTATGACGGAGCTATGGCAAGACTTGGCAGTGGCGTTTTAGATGGTGTCATTGTACAGAATCCCTATAATATGGGTTATCTGGGTGTCCGCTATGCTGTCAAGTGCCTTAATCAGGAACAAATCACACACATTGTCGATACTGGTGTTACACTGGTAACAAAAAGCAACATGAACGACGAAGACGTTCAGTGGCTTTTGAGTAACTAAGAAGGGGGGAGTTTCCATATGCCAAGAAATAGAAAAGTTCAAAGTACACCTGAAGCAAGACGAATCAGAATTACATATTTCATTATCGGTATTGTGTTCCTTGCCTTCCTAGTTGCAAGTACTATGGGTCATACTTACGTTTACAGAAGAAGCCGTGATTCCTACAGTGCAATGCTCCAATCTGAAAAAATCATCAAAGATATTACAGTTGAACTGGATAACATCGATTTGGAAATGATTTCCATTGCCGGCGATATCGCTGAAGACCCCATGGAGTCAGATGAAGCAATTTCCGCTGCTTTCGCCGAAATCAAGCGTTTGAGTACTTCCTATGAATCACAGAAGAATCTGAGCGAAAATATGCAACACCGTTTCACGATTGCAAAATACGCAATTCAGGCTTATCAGAGAAAAATCAACGAAATCAAGAATAATCCGCAAAGTTCCGACACAACACAGATGGTCTACAGACAGGAAATTGCACCTTTGCAGGCGACAGCCGTTGAAATGGTTTCCGCTCTTTCTGACATTGGTGATACTGAAATTGCTACCATGAGGCACAACCTTGCCATGCAGAACGGATTCTCCAACGGTATCCCTGCTGGTCTTGGTATCCTCCTGATGATTCTGTTGTGGGTAACTGGTGCTAGCCAGATTCGTGCTTTGCAGGACATCCACGAAAAGGAAGCTGAACTCGACGAACAGGCTGAACGTCTTGACAGAACCCGTCAGAAGATGTTCGATGCTGCCCATATGAACATCTTGACCGGATTGAATAACCGTTATGCTCTGGAATCTACCCTTGAAGATTTGATTGGTGAAGTGCAGTTCAATATTGCCGTTTTTGACATGGATAATTTCCGTGCAGTCAATGACCAGCTTGGTTATGAAGTCGGTGACGAATATCTGGTAACACTTGCTGAACGTCTGAAAGAAGAATATGCTCAGAACTGTGATATTTATAACATTTCCGGCAATGAATTTGCAATGATTTTCGGTGATGACCTCTCCGATATGCAGGCACAGCAATTGGCAGAACAAGTCCGCCAGATGCTTGGAAGCCCTGTTATGGTTGCCGGTGTCGTTCTCCAGAACTCCTGCTCTGGTGCGCTGTATCACGTTCTTCCTAGTGAAAACATGAGTATTACAAGTCTGCTGATGCGTCTTGACTCTGCATTGCACGAGGCAAAACGTCAGGGCGGAAACCGCATGTTCTACATCTGATTCCAGTCAATTCAAAATGCGCTCCCCTGTTCGGGAGCGTATTTTTTATAGATTCTGCACAAACGAATAATTGCTTTTTTGGAAGGTATCAACAAACTTATGAATTTTTTTCAAGTTCTTGAAAAAAACTATTGACATTTCACAAAGAGTATGCTATAATAGAACCATGATAAAGGTAATGCGCAGAGCCAATATCCGAAAGTCTTGTTCCTCAGGAAGCAGGAACTACGCACAGGCATCCTGTCCGGTGTCTGAATTTTAGGAGGCGAAACCCGTGGAAAGTTTGGATTCATCACAGCAAAAGGCGGTTTCGTTGGTTGCAGTTAAGTGAGGTCGGGTCGTTGATTGTTTCGGGAATGTCCCCTCGTTACATCCACCTGAAGGGTTATTGAACCATGACAATTCTGTAACACTTCTGTATTGTCCGTCTTGTCCGGTTGTACGTTTTCGTTTCAATGCCAGTACAACAGGATGATTGCTAAGGTTGATACTACCAATGGCAAAAGAAACTTTACATAGCAGGCTATCAGGATTCTACCCGTTAAGGAGGTAACCTCCCATGAGAACTCTTGACTTTTGCTTCGACTAGATTTACTAAGTGAAAGAGCGTGATGCTATATGAAAGATAATGCCAGAATGATTCTCAAAGAACCTTAACATAGAAAGGCGTGTTCCCAATGCACAATTCATTAAGCTTCTGAACATTACAACTGAATAAAATAAAAAGACTCCCGACCGTTTCGGGAGTTTGTTTTTTGTGTTATTGGCTTTCGTCCAGCAATTTTTTCCGGTATATTTTGGCAGATTGTTCCTGTTTATTCGAGCCGAATTCATAATAAACATGGTCTTTGATTTCGTCAGGAAGATACTGTTGTCTGACATAATGATTCGGGTAATCATGGGGGTATAAATAATGCTGTCCACGGATTTCCGCCCCTTCGCCGTCAAAATGGACATTCTGCAAATGTCGGGGGAATCCGAGTGCTCCATATTTCCGCACGTCTGCAATGGCGGAATCGATAGCCAGATAAGCTGAATTGGATTTCGGAGCAGTCGCCATTAAAATAACCGCTTCGGCAATAGGAATTCGTGCTTCCGGCAGTCCCAATGCCAGCGCATTATCCACACAGGCTTTCACAATTGGCACAGCCATTGGATACGCTAACCCTACATCTTCCGACGCTATCACCAGCAACCGCCTTGTCAGGGAAATCAAATCTCCGGCTTCCAACAGCCGTGCAGTATAATGCAATGCTCCGTTTTCATCACTTCCACGAATGGACTTTTGCAGGGCGGACAAAATATCAAAATGATTGTCACCGTCACGGTCATAGCGCAGATTGCTTTTTTGGGTGAGAATCCGTGCATTTTCTAACGAAACATGCAAACCGCCTGCATCAGGTTCAGCAGAAAGCACACATAATTCCACGGCATTCATAGCCTTCCGCACGTCTCCACCGCTTCCCTGTGCGATATGCGCCGTCACACCGTCCTCAATGAACAAAGGCAGGGAAAGCCCCTCTTTCGCCTTCTCAAACGCACGAAAGACGGCTTTTTCCATTTCGGCACTGCTCACAGGCTTGAATTCAAACACTGTACACCGACTAATCACGGCATTATACACCGCAAAAGACGGATTTTCCGTTGTCGAGGCGATAAGGGTAATATCTCCCTTCTCAATGTAAGACAGCAAGGATTGTTGCTGTTTCTTGTTGAGATACTGAATTTCATCCAGATACAGCAAAATTCCGTTCATCCCTGCGAATGTCCCCACGTCGGCAATCACGGAGCGAATATCAGAAACTCCGGCTTGTGTGCCGTTGAGGATATGCAGATTCATATTCGTTTGTGATGCAATAATACTTGCAACTGTGGTCTTCCCGATTCCGGATGAGCCGTAAAAAATCATGTTCGGGATGTGACCGCTTTCAATGATTCTGCGGAGGGGCTTTCCAGCCCCTAAAATATGTTGCTGTCCAACAACTTCATCCAGCGTTTTCGGGCGGATGCGTTCTGCAAGAGGTTCAGACATGAATATTTTCCTTTCCTGTTACTTCTGCATGATGTTCAGGATGGTATCAAAAATCCGGTGTCCGGCATCTTCTTTCGACATCAATTCCAGTTCCTGAATATTGTCCTTTGTGATGAGGGTCAGAATATTGGTATCCGTCCCGAACCCTGCACCAGCCTGCCGGAGAGAATTCGCACAAATCATATCAACTTTCTTGGATACCAGCTTTTTTTGCGAATTTTCAAGCATGTTATCCGTTTCCATGGAAAAACCGCAGAGAAATTGTCCTTCGTGCTTGTGTTCGCCTAAATAGCCTAAAATATCTGTAGTCCGTTTGAGTGGGATGCTCATATCAGAATCAGACTTTTTCAGTTTGCTGTCTGCCACGGTGAGAGGGGTATAATCCGCCACCGCTGCCGCCTTGATGACAATATCCGCATTGACAGCCTCATCACGCACAGCCTCAAACATTTCCTGCGCTGAACCAGTCCGGATGACTTTTACAAACGGAGGAGGTTCAACTTCCATGTGTCCGGCAACGAGTG
>DGHF01000145.1 GCA_002392545.1 Ruminococcus sp. UBA3855 | reverse complement strand
GGGTCGCCCTCACGAATACGCATCGTCCGGCGGATTTCTTTGGGGATGACGACTCTTCCAAGGTCGTCAATTCTCCTGACAATTCCTGTTGCTTTCATATGACTCAAATCTCCTTTATTCGCAAATTGATACAGCGTTTTGGCACTGTGGGAATAGTATGCACCAATTTTGGAGAATCATACATGAAGGATGAAAGAAAATCCAAAATTTCACACGTTCATCCCCAAAGATATTATTATGGTGAACAGAAAACCAAAGATTTCTGTAAAAAATATCATAATTTAAAACTATTAACAGGCAATATCATAGTTTTACTGAACAGCTTCCCTATTCCAGAATTTTGAATCTGTTTTCAAGCTGTTTTCTTGACATTTTCCCCCTGATATGGTATAATGTTATTTGTATATAGATTCCTTAAATTACAAAAACAGGAAGGAGAATCAAGTCAACTACCCCCGCCTAAAACTATCCGGTAGTGCAAACGCTTTTGGGGGCTTCTACCTTTTTAGAATGTCATAAGACAAACTGATGTGACATCGTGGGACGGCTGACAACGCCCCTTGCATACAAGATATACTCATATACAACTGCTTTTGCAGAAATATTTTTGATAGTTACGCTTAAGATTTTACATACTGTACGATTAGACAGTAAAACCTGCTATCTTAACTTTTCAAGATGCGTGTGAGTGCCTTTTCTGTCAGTAACGGTTTTCTCACAAATCTGTCTGATTACAGTATAGCATATTTATTTGTTAAGAACGAAAGGAGGGAGCGGCATTCCTCCCCCACCTAAGAGGTCGGGGTATCCTGCCGCCTTTTGATGAAATATAAACGCAACATTGTTTTTTTATTATCTATGTGCATCCTGCTTTCTGGATGTGGAACAATGTCAGAAACAACAAGCAATGTTATCACAGATTCTTCTGACAACAATTTCGAAACAGCTTCTGTCATGCAGGAAGATGACAGCCCTGTTATAGAAGCATCTGTTCCGGAAGTGCAAGAAGACAATGCTGTTCCAGAAGTTTCCGAAAACGAAGAGACCGAAATCACCGTTCCGGAAGAACCGGTTTGGAAATGGACAATTGAACCCACTTTTGATTATGATTATGCAGGCATTATCTGCAAAGGGCACACATCATTCGACTTTTTCACGGCGGACTATCTGGACTATAACACAGTATGGTATAGTAATCTTTGTGTCTATGGCAAGGGCGAACTGTTTGGAATCACAGATTATGAAGGCAATATATTAACCCCTCCCGAATACAGAGAAATCCGTGTAGGAGTTGGAGAAAAATGCATTCTTGAAGATGCAAATTACCAGTGCCGTGACATCAGCCGTGACGGCACATTGTCTCCGCTGGTTAGTGGTGAATATTATCAGGAAGTTACCAATGGATGGCCTTTCATTTGCTGGAGTAAAGAAGAACACCGCCTTGTCGGAATGAATGACGGCGAAGAATACAGCGACAGGATTAAACCTTTAACCGCTTATCCGGTTCAAGAAGCAACCAAGCATGATGATGGAAATTATATCTGGTATGAAACGGACTGGCAGAATGGAAAATATGCTCTTGTCACTAATAATGAACTTATCACAGACTTTATTTATGAAGATGCTGGACGACTGCATGAGGGAATTATTCCTGTTAAGAAAGACGGAAAATGGGGTTATGTTGACCAGAATGGAAATACTGTGATTGATTTCGCCTATGATGATGCATGGGAAAGAAACCGTTCCATGCTGATTTATGATGAAAACGGGCATTACACGGACTGGACAGCATTTGATGCAACAGACGGAACTGTGGTTCTTTGTCAGAATGGGCAGTATGCTTTATATTCCGTTGACGGAGAGCCAATCATTCCATTTGGTGAACTGGAAGAAATCAGCCCTCTGTATCAGGGGAAAGCATGGGCAAAATCCGGAGGTCTGTGGGGAGTGATTGAAGTTTCCCCTGACAAAATTCAGATGAGTGAAATTTCTGACATTCCTGTTTCTGAGGGACTTACAGAAGAACAGCTTTACAACCAAGCGCAAAATATGGGAACAGTTGCTGCATTCACCTGTGCTGATTTTGACGGAAATAACCGGAAAGAAGCATTCTTTATTCTGATAAAAGACCAAGATGTAATTGATTCTGTTTGTTTCATTGATTCATCCGGAAATACTACATTCATGCCCGAAGGGTATAACGGTTTGAGCTATTATCAAAGTAACAATGGATATTATGAAGAATATCAGGGAAAAGGATTTTTCTATTGCGATTACGGTGCATATGGTTCTGGATGGAGCACCATGCTTTACAGCGTAAAAGACAATATTCCCTATCAGCTTGACATTGCACCCGAATTGCAAGGCTTTTACCATGAAGGCGACAGATTCTATACTACCATAAATGAGTTCAGTGCAGGCTATCACGAATCCTATGAATTTGACCTTGTCTATGATTCCACATCCCAACAATTCAGATTCCAATAAAATCAAATCCAGCATCACCTTTGAATTGAAACAAAAAGAGACGGAACAAATCCGTCTCTTTTTTGATGTTGTCTAATATTATCAGGGGTTAGCAGGGTCAAATACATCAGAAGCAGGTGCAGGGAAATTTCTGCGGTAATCACTTTCTTTTTCCTGCTCTTTTGCTCTTTTTTCCTCCTGTTTGATGAGCTTTCTCTTTCTGGTTTCTTCAATCAGAGAAAGAACAAAACAACCGCCAAAATACAGCACGAAAATCAATGCTTCCCCAATGACAACAGGTTGCACCGCAAGCTTAATAATGTTCTTTGTGCTGTGCAGTCCGGAAGAGCTTGCCTGCACAAGAATCCGGTAAGAATTAGAAAGGAATACTGTCTGATAATATTCATCAGAAGTCACATTCACCTTTTCCAAAAGGTCATTAACCTGTGTATTGAGATCTTCAAGGTCTGCCTCTGTCTTAGTAATCTTATCTTGTGAAGCAACTGATTTTCCTTTCAGTGCAAGAATTCTCTTCTGATAATTATTGATTTGCTGGGTACGGGTTGCAACTGTTTTCTGAGCATCCACTTTTTCATTGACAAGCTTATCATACTCATCAGAACTCTGAGAGAACTGCATATTGCTGGAAGTGCTGTCGCTTCCGTTCATCACAAAAACAGTATCTTTTTCATACATATCAAGCGCATCTGTCACTGCCTGCAAATATTCCTGCTGGACGTTTCTGTCTCTGGTCAGAACGTCGATTCTGTAGTTATAATAATCCATCAATGCATTGGCATCCTTTGTGACATTATTGACAGTCACATAAGAAGAAAGCAAATCAAGGTTCACTTCTCTGATGGTGGTAATAGCTCTGGAAAGGTCAGCAAATGTGTAACCTGTCTGACTGGAACGGAAACGAGTGGTGTCCGTTTTGGAAAGATTATTGACATAATCCTGCAAGGAACTCAATGTAGAATCAAATACATCAATTGCTTCTGAATAATCATAGTTTTTATAATCAATGGCAGTCACCGCACTTCCCAGAGCCTCATTAAAGCCATAAGTCTTAAAGAAATAGCTCCGGTATTTTTCCAGAATGGTGTTGAAAAGCTCCACAGCTTTTTCACCCTTGAAAGAAGTTTTGGAATAATTGAATGTCAGAACATATTGTGTGGAATAATAACTGGTGGCGAGAATTTCTTCCAGTGCCTTTGTGCTTCCCTGTTCAAAAATACTGATATAACCAGTCATTTTGTCAATGATATTTTCCGGTACAACACCCTGAATGGAAATACCCTGACGGATTGTTTCGAGTTCGTCAAGGTCTTCGCCCATTTCCAGCAAAGCTTCCTGTACAACTGCCGGATTCTTCAGTGTGTATACATCAAATTCACTGCCGTCAGGGGCTTTACCATTCTCAATGCCGGAATAATTGAAACTCACCATGGCACTGAGATTCTTGTACTGGTCAGCCTGAAACAGCGCAATATAGGAAGGAATCAATAATCCCACCACAATCGCCACGACAATCCATATCAGCAGAAACCGTTTTAATGCCCGCAAAAATGCTGACAATGAAAGGGCAACTTCCTCCTCGTCATTTTCCTCATTATTTTTGAGTGTGACATTCAAATAATGTTCGTTCTTTTTTTCCATCATATCCTCCTACAAAAAATCAACGAAAACACAACACAGGAACTCCACCCCTATAGATGAAGTACCCGTGAATTGGTAAGTATTTCTGGAAATATCAGCAGTTCTTTCCGCCAAGAACATGGAGAATTGTTTTCCAGACAATTTTAATATCTGTCAGAACAGAGCGTTCTTTGATGTATTTTCTGTCCAGTGCAATCTGTTCAGAAACAGAAAGTTTATTTCCTCCGCCGACTTGCCAATAGCAGGAAAGTCCGGGTCTGACCAGCAACCTGTCATCCGGTAATCTCTCTTGTTCTTCCGGAATGAAAGGTCTCGGACCAATGACAGACATATCACCTTTCAGAATATTGACTAACTGCGGTAATTCGTCAATCGAAGTTTTCCGCAGGAACATCCCGACTTTAGTAATTCTGGGGTCATTCTCCATTTTGAAATTGACACCCTTTCCCTCATTTTGCTTCATGAGTTCTTCTTTTCTTGCATCAGCATCGAGGTACATACTGCGGAATTTGTAAATTTTGAATTCATCACCGTTTTTTCCGATTCTGGTTTGTGTATAAATCGGATTTCCAAAATCATTCGCCATAATCGCAGCAGCAGTCACCAGAAACAGCGGAGCAAGCACAGCAAGTCCAGCAGCAGCACAGACCACATCCGTAACACGCTTTAAACCATCATAAACGGGCTTCTTCGGCAACATGGACATTTCACGTTCTGCACGAATCCGCTCATTTGTATGTACTGTAATCACCGGCGCAATCGTCTTTTCTGCCGTTCCTTCCTTATATGCCAGATTCACTGTCTTGACCATCTTGAACTCCCCCTTTAATTGTACCTGCCACACCGAACAGATACTTGTATGGTTCTGAACCTCCCGACTTGTCCGCCAAAATCACGGAAAAGCACCGAACTGTCCCTCTCAACTAACAATTTCCGGTACGGAGGTAATGCAATTGCTGATACAGTCGGCATCCTGCTGTATCACAATCTTGCTTCTTTCTCTTTATGCGGAGTTTTTTCATTTCCACAATTTTACAAATTTTACTGAAAAATCCGGATTCTCCCTAACAGTGCTGTTTTCCAGAACATCTTCATTATACACGATTCTCTTTTTTTTGTCAATAAGAGAACAAATAAAAATGTTTATCTTTGTAAAAAGTGTATAAACAGCTAGTGAAAATCACAAGATTATTGACAATTTTTCAAGCCTATTTCACAAAGCTTTCCATTTCCGGAAATCATCACCCTGATGCCTTGGATGCGCTTTCCGTTTTGTGCCTTCATTTATTAAAACAACTGAACTTTCAAAATATTGGTTCGTTCACAAAATATTTACAATTGTTCACAAATTATTCAAAAATGTTCCCTCCGCCAGAAATCTGACAGAGGGAACAATTTTTACATTGTCATCAAGAAGCGAATCCATTTACCTTGTTCACAAGTGACCTGAATCTTGATTTTGTGAACGTCCATAATACTTTTAGCAATGGCAAGCCCTAAGCCGTAACCGCTTTTTCCCTTGTTATTTCGTGCCTTGTCGCCACGATAGAAGCGTTCAAAAATTTTTTCCGTCTCAGAGGGAGAAATTTCACATCCAGTATTATAAAACTCCAAAATCTGGTGGTCTCCTCTTTGCAGAAGCGTGACCTTGATAGTACCGTTTTCGTTGGAATACTTGATAGCATTATCAATGAAAATAGCGCACAACTGGCGGATATGCTGTTCACTGCCATTATAGCGCACTTCAGGCTGAACATCAATTTCGAGGTTTCTGTGCTCTTCAAATGCTTTGCTTTCAAACGGTAAAGCCGTCGCCGCCACCGCAAGACTTAAATCGAAATCTTCAAAAGTATATTGTTGTGTGGCATTGTCCATTCTTGCAAGGCGGAGCAAATCACTCACAAGCTGGCTCATACGTCCGATTTGTTCCTGCATATAGACAAGCCATTTATTTTCGCCGATTTCGTCCTGTAGAATGTCGGCATTCGCCGTCATGACTGCAAGAGGGGTCTTCAATTCGTGACCTGCATCAGAAACGAATTGTTTCTGTCTGACGAAAGCCTGTTCCACTGGGTCAGTAATCAGCTTTGACAATATAATCAGAATCGCAAGGAGAATCAAAAGCATAATCAATCCTACAATTACCGTAGTACGGAATAAATTATTCAATAATCCTTGGTCAGAGGTCTTGTCCGTCACAACAATCACATTGCCATAGCTTTTACTTGCAATGTAATATTGCATCCAGCCGTACATTCCCTGTTGTTTTCCCTTGGCGAGAATTCCTTCCATCAATTCTGTGGCTTCGTCTTCGGTATAGTCTTCTGTATTGCGCAGGCTGACAAAATTCCCTTCCTCATCCGTGAGAATGGCGAAATGGTCAATATTCACCATGACATTCCAGCGGTCACGGCGCATTTCATGGCGGAACTGTTCATTATTATTTCCGACACCATCCGGCGGAGGGTCTGAGCCGTTGGGCATAGGCGGAACAGTTTCAGGGACGAAAACAGTTTCTGTTGTTTCCTCTGTCGAATTTTCAGAAGTTTCAGGAAAATCAGCTTCAGAAGTGATGATTTCCATTGTTTCGGAGTTGGTTTCCGTCTCGGGCGGAGCAGTTTCTTTAGGAGCAGGAAGCGGAACATTTTCAGCAGGGGGCGGATTTTCAACCGGAGCAGGATTTTCCGCAGGGGGCGGATTTTCAACCGGAGCAGGGTTTTCCGCAGGTGCAGGATTTTCGACCGGAGCAGGGTTTTCCGCAGGTGCAGTATTTTCAGCCGGAGCAGGGTTTTCGACCGGAGCAGGATTCTCCACAGGCGGAGGGGCTTCGGTAGGAGCAGGACTTTCCGGAACAGGAGTATTTTCAGGAGGATTATTCTGGTATTCAGTAGGAGTAATTTGTTCTTCGGGATTTGGTTCACGTCTGAAAAATTGGGAATCATCCCATTCCGGCGGTTTCCATTCGTCATCGAAATTGTCATCATTCCAATCATCGTCCCTGTCATCTTCAAAGGGCGTGCGAAAATAGTCTGAATCTTCCCACCATCTATTATCAAATTTTTCTCTTTCCTGAAAATGTTCCTGTTCGTCAAATTTCAACGGCATGACAGCTCCATCAAAAGCGAAATCCACATTTTCAATGGTTTCTGAAATTTCGGAATCAGGCTGTTGTTCAGGGGGAGTCATTTCACGGAATTCCGGCGGAATTTCGCCGTCGGGCTTATCGGGGGGCATCCCCTGAAAAGGCATATCATCAATATTATTGTATCTTTCACTTTCAGCAATCTGTTTGAGTAATGTCATGGACTGCGATTCACTGACAGTATTCATAATCATATTGATGGAACTCAGCATAATCATGAATACTACAATTAAAATTCCCATTGCCACGGCGACAAATTTTAACCGCATCATACGGATAACATCACGGCGGAAATCAAGAATCCACCGCCGAATGTCATGCATAGAGGGTATTTTGATTTCTTTGAGATTGGAAAGTTTTTTCATTTAAGAACCGCCCTCCAGAAAATAGCCGATTCCTCTTGCTGTCTTGATAGTAACATCTGAACCCACAACAGAAAGCTTTTTTCTCAGGAATGAAATATAAACTTCTACATTGTTATATTCCACATCACTTTCATAGCCCCAGATTTTTTCAATGAAACGCTCCTTCGGAATCAACTGTCTTGGATTTGCAATCAGCATTTCCATAATCTGATATTCCTTGAGGGAGAGCTTGACAAACTGCCCGTCCTTGCTCAAAGAGAAAGTACTTTTATTGAGGGCAATGTCCCCAAATGTGAATTCATCCGTGACGACTTCTCCCTTTCTTCTGGTGAGGGAACGCACTCTTGCAAGGAGTTCACCGCTGACAAAGGGCTTTGTCAAATAATCATCTGCGCCACTGTCAAGCCCCTTAATTTTGTCTTCCGTGTCAGATTTTGCGGTCAGGAGCAGAACAGGGGTGGAAATTTTGCGTTTTCTCAGGCATTTGAGCACATCAAGCCCGTTCATTTTGGGTAACATAAT
>DGHF01000225.1 GCA_002392545.1 Ruminococcus sp. UBA3855 | reverse complement strand
TATCAGTGCTTTCGGACTTCATACCCTGCAAATTGCACTTACCATTGTCCCAGAAATGGTTATAGGAATGTGTAATGTAAGTAGAAGTCTTAGTATCGAGTGCGCCGTCGCCCTTTACTTGGTCAGCATCTGTGCCGGCATCACCATAGAACATATCGCAGTGGTGTACCCAAACATGGTCATTGCCCTGCTGTAATCCGCAGTTATCGCCCTCGGAGCTGTTGCAGTTCATGAAACCAATGTTACGAACTTCAACATTAGAGCTGTTCTTCATTACCAGACCAAAGCCGTTGAAAGTGGTATCTGTGCCGACACCTTCCACTGTCAAACCACAGCTTGCTGCATCAATGTACAAATCACCCTTTGTCAGAGTGGACGGGTCTGTGATATTGCCAATGAAACGGATGCAGACAGGACCAACCTTGGTATTGCTTTTCAGACCAGTAATAATATTCTGAATGCCTGTCAGCTCTACATTGTTGCCCTTTTTGTCGGGTAATGTTACCTTGACAGAATCCTTGGTCTTATCTGTTACATAAACGACAGTCGCATTGGATTTCAGTGTACCGTCTTCATTGTAAGCACCGGAAGAAGTACCATTCACCCAGCCGAAACCGGAACGGTCGTTTGCAATGACAGTTACTTTTGTTTCAGCAGCCTTGGAAGTATCTTCCTTTCCGCCTGTTGTCGGAACGACTTTCAGGGTATGGCTACCAGCTTTCAGACCTACCGCATCAGCACGGAAATAACCACTGTACTGGCGAATCAGCATAGAATCAATCTGTGTTCCGTCTGCGTAAACGTTGTAACCGTCTGCGCCGGATACAGCTCCCCACTGTACATAACCTGCTTCTTCATAGCCCTCAGAAGCGAGAATCTGCACGGATGCAGACGCACCGGCTGTGATGCTCACATTGTTAGCCGTCTTCACATCTACTGCACTGGCTACAGTTGCAGACATTGAGCAAAGCACAGTTGCAGTTGCAAGCAGAGAAGCAAGAACCTTTTTCATAGCATTCATCTTCATGGCAATTAGCCCCTTTCTGTTTCATCGGAAACCCATTATTCAAATCTGTTCTTTTCAATTGGCGGAAATCCCCTTTGTCCCGAATCTCCGCTATCCGATGCTAGATACATTATAGCAGATTTTGCCTGAAATTACAATTGGTATATTTAACGAATTTTATTATTTCTTTTGTTCAAATTTCACAAAAATGTATAAGTTGATATATTTAACTTGCTAAAAAATCAGTTATTTTTTTGACTATTGTCGATTAGAATGGGGTTGCATTTTGTTGTTGCAGAAATAATTCTCAAAATGCAATGTGCATAAATTTTCCCATCCAAAATTAACACTCTGCACAAAATCCGCACATTTACTTGACAAAAAAGCCTAAAAATGATAGAATAATATTGTTCAGGTATATTCTGAATTGTATAAAAGTCATTCTTGTGAGAGTATATTTTTTGTGAATTCCTACAAACCTGAAAGAAATTTTCGGGAAAGTGTCATATTTTGTTCCGTTTATCTGTCTTATTGGGTAGAGGTGCATTTCTTGTACCTTTTACTGATTATACAGAGGAGGATTTTCACTATGGAAAATTATATGGAAACAAGAGAAGTTATGTTTAAGAGAATCAAGGCCCTTCGCAAAAAAGAGCACTATACACAAAACCAGATGGCGGAAAAGCTGTGTATCAGTCGCAGAACCTATGCAAATTATGAGCGTGGCGTTCATGCAATGCCTGTGGAAGTGCTGGTAGTCATTGCGGACACCTTCGGGACGAGTCTGGACTATCTGACAGGACGCTGTCAGGAGGAACGCAAGGCAAGCTAAGGGCATACTTTCAGGAGGAAGCCATGCAAAAGCGTATCGGTATTATTATGGGGAGATGTTATCAGGATATAAACCGCCTCCAGCTTTCCGGAATTCTGGATGAAGCATTTTTTCAAGGGGTCAGTGCATACGTTTTCACCCTGACAGAGGAGACACCCGAACAGCGTTCTACCATAGGAGAAGAAAATTTATTTAATGTCATCAATTTTTCTTTGCTGGACGGGATTATTTTTCTCCCCTATACGTTTTCTTCCATGGAATACTGGAATTTTATTGAACGCTTTTTACAGGAAAACTGCCCGATTCCGGTTGTCCGTGTCGGGATGGAGTCAAGACCTTTTACATCTATCTGGTTTCATGACCGTGCCGAAATGGCAGAGGTCACAAGACACCTCATTCAAGCGCACGGATGCCGGAAACTGGTTTGCCTGACAGGTCCTGAAAACAAGCCTGTTTCCATGGAACGTCTCGCAGGGTTTCAGGATGCCTTGAAAGAAGCCGGAATTCCGTTTCATGAGAGTGATGCAGTCTACGGGGATTTCTGGGTGTACTCAGCTCAGGAACTTGCTCAGGACATTGCAGACGGCTCAAGAGAAAAGCCGGACGGCATTGTCTGCGCCAATGATGCAATGGCAACATCTCTCTGTGATGCGCTGGCGGAGCGTGGCATTTCCGTGCCTGATGAAATCCGTGTCACCGGATACGACGGCTCGACAGAATCAGAACTGCATTCCCCACAAGTGACAACGTTCTACACATCTTGGCAACAATTAGGACGAAATGCCTTTGCACTCCTTCGGGAGATGGTCACAGGGGAAAGCATCGCCCCTCATGTGCAGGAAAACGGAGTTCTTTGCTGTCGGGAAAGTTGCGGATGTCATGAAAATGCCCTTCCTATGGATATGAGAAATTTCAATCTGCGAAAATTAGAAAGCGATTACCTCGACACCAATCTTTCAACAAAACTGCTTTCCTGCAACAGCCTTGACAGCCTGATACGAACCATCTATGAAAATACATTCGTTTTTCTTGAACCGGAATGTGTGGAACATTATTATTATATCCTTTGTCTCTGTACCGACTGGGACAGAGGAGGCACAAGCGGGGAAGTTGGCTATAGAACACATGATTATTCCAGTCAGATGCTCAAAACAGAATACAATGGAAGTTATGAAATTTTTTCACTTGACGAAATGATTCCGCCATTTGCGAAAAAACTTCCTGAACCGTCTGTTACATTTTTCACAGCAGTGCATTTTCTTGACAGGTGTTTCGGGTATTCCATTCTCCGCTATTATGGGATTGCAAACAGTTTCACTCCACAATATCTGCGCTTTTGTCGGGAGGTCAATAATGCACTGGAATTCCTGCGTGTGCAGAATGCCTTGAAAAGCCTTGCCTATCATAATTTACTAACCCAAATCCGTGACACCATGACAGGACTTTATAACCTGAAAAGTATTTCGCATCTGTGGGAAGATTACCGCCGTCAGGCAAGATTGCAGAATGAACAATGTTTCTGGATTGCCTTTTCTATCAATGGACTGTACCGCCTTACGGAAGCTTATGGAAGCCTTGAAAAAGATAAACTGATTGTCGCTTTCGCTGAACAGCTCCAAAATACATGCAGTCATAAAGAAAAATGCCTTCGGGCAGGGGACGGGGATTTTCTCATTCTGGGAAGTGAACCCGAAAATTCAAGGTATCATCATTTACTGGTGCAGGACATCAGGGAACAATTTGAGCAGTATCAGAAAATGCACAGTCAGAATCATTTACCTTTGCAGTATGCTTTACAGACAGAAACAAAGATGCCTTTCACTGCGGAAGAGGCTTTACGCTCTGCGGTGGCTTTGCTTTCAAAGGCGAAATCATCCCTCCCGACTTATTCCGAACAGCTCCATTATGAGGATTTGTCCGAACTGCGCCGGAGTATCTACAAATACCCTGAAAGAAACTGGACGCTTGCAACGTGCAGTGAACAATTAAACATCAGCAGTTCCTATTTTCACCGGATTTATCAAAAGGCTTTCGGGGTCAGCTGTGCAAGCGATATTCACCGGAGCAAACTTGAGCACGCTAAATGGCTCTTGCTCCATACTTCCGACACTTTGCAGGAAATCGCCCGAAAATGCGGATATGATTATTCCCATTTCATGCGCACTTTTAAGAAGGAATTCGGTGTTACTCCCACAGAATACCGCCGTGGGAAAAATGATTCCTGACAGTTTTCAGCAGATTATGTGAAAAATTGATTGACATTATTCGAAAAGTATGATATAATAGAGTGTAGCAATGGGCAAATATCTGCCCTCTGACGAATATCATTGAATATTAACAAACATAAAACGGAGGCTCGAAATGAAAAGACTGGTTACAAGAAGTGACTTTGATGGTCTGGTCTGTGCAATGCTGCTGAAAGAACTGGATATTATTGGTGAAATCAAATTTGTACATCCGAAAGACGTACAGGACGGAAAAGTTGAATTGTCTGAAAATGACATTACAACAAACCTGCCGTTTGATAAGAGAGTCGGTCTTGCTTTCGACCATCACAAAAGTGAATTGATTCGAAACAAGCGTGAAGATTACGAGGGAAAATATATCATTGACGGTGATGCAAAATCCGCTGCAAGAGTAGTATATGATTACTATGGCGGTGCAGAAACTTTCAAGAATGTTTCTGAAGAAATTATGACCGCTGTTGACAAGGGCGACAGTGCCGACTTCACCGAAGATGAAATTCTTCATCCCACAGATTGGGTATTGATGAATTTTCTCATGGACGCCCGAACAGGTTTGGGACGTTTCCACGATTTCCGCATTTCTAACTATGCACTCATGATGGAGTTAATTGCTTACTGTGTTGACCATTCTATCAAGGATGTGCTTGCTTTGCCGGATGTGAAAGAACGTGTTGACTTGTATTTTGAACAGCAGGCGTTATTCAAAGCACAGTTGAAACGTATCACAAAAATTGTCGGGAAAGTTGCAGTCATTGACCTGAGAGAGGAAACAACCATTTATGCAGGTAATCGCTTCATGGTTTATGCTATGTACCCCGAAACGGAACTTTCCGTTCACATTGCATGGGGTTTCCACAAACAAAATACTGCTGTCATGATTGGAAAATCCATCATCAACAAATCCTCTAAATTCAATATTGGTGAATTGTGCCTTAGTTATGGCGGTGGCGGTCATGCCAATGCCGGCACTTGCCAGCTGGATAATGACAAGGTAGATTCTGAATTACCTGTTATTCTTGATAAACTCAACGGGAAAATTCCTGTTTGATTGAATCATTATAAAATAACATTCCCCCTGTCGTAAAGGCAAGGGGAATTTTTTTTGTAATGTTTATTTTGCTAAGGATTCTGAAATATATAATTTGACACTTTTAATTATAGAAATCTGAAAATTTATATCCTTTTGAAGAAAATAGTATCAACTTATATGTTTACCGTTCCTAATCGTTTCAATAATGCAAGGTCAATGACATTCCACACACCGTCATTATTCAAGTCGGCATTTGCATAGATATGCACATCTTTTTTGTGCAGATAATCTTGCAACAGTTTCACATCAGTTTCATTGAGACTGCCGTCAAGGTTTAAATCTCCAAATGGGAGCAGTATGGAAGGCGGAGTTTGCGGAACAACTTCTTCAATGTTGCAAAGTTCATATGTACAGGAAATTTCCCCAGATGTTACCTTTACGGAGTAAAGCCCTTTATCTTTTTCAGTGATATTTTTCAGGGTCAGAATCTGTGAATTGCATTCAGTTTCCTTGCCGTCATGATACCAAGTATAGCTTGCATCAACTGCACCGGTCACGGCATTGATAGAATAATTATCGCCCTCTGTTAAGGTGACACTCTGGAAAGCGGAATAAATCGGGAATTTCGGAGTGATAGTGTAATTTTCAGCTGTGATTGAACCCGTTTTCGCCCATCCTTCAGCGCTTTCGTCCTGAATGAAAATTGTCACGTTTTCAAGGACTGTGCCAGCATGCAAGTCCATCACATCCCCGAACGGAATCCGAAATTCGATAAAATCGCCCTCAGTTTTCAGTATGATACCATCATACGAACCCTGTGAATAATAAATCCATCCTGCGGATTGTCTGTAATACCAGTAACTTTTGTCAGTATCGGCATTTTTCACTCTCAAATTGATAACAGGCTTGACAGCATTCTGATGAATTTCCGCCCCAATATATAAATATTCGTCATCATTCGTGATATACATCTGATTGCCGTCAGTATCGGCTTTGAGATTGTCCGCTGTCCATTCTGTATCAGAGGAACGACCGCCGTCAAGGGTAATCAAATTATTCATAGTGTAAAGCTGTGCCGAATCTGTACCGACACCATTCACCTTGAAAGCTTGACTGACGGACGGAGTATCACGATTAACAGAAACCGTGCCGAGATAATTCGCACCAAGTGAGGCATTCCAAATATTATCATTGGCGAATTGCACCGTTCTCAAATTGCCGTCCTGCACATCCTGTTCACCCACGGAAAGACGGAGATATACTTTCCAGTCACCAGCTTCCAAGCTTGCAGGAATCTGAACGGATAATTTTTCATTGGAAGTCGTACACGAACGCCATTCACCGGAATCAATGTCAGTGGTTGTTGTGATGTAATTTCCGTTACGTTCGAGAATGAGTTCTGCCTTTTGGGGGCGAATGGGATTCGCAAAGCCTGTATTTTCAACAGAAAAATCCAGCTCAAAATTTCCGCCTGCGTAAACATCTGCGCTCAAATCAGAATCACGCAGTACAAAGCGATAGCCTAAATGGTCTCTCACAAACTGGAATACCGTCTGACCATAATAAGCCGTATTATTCACACCCTCTACATCATAATCAGCCCCAAACGTGTAATCTTTGTAAAGCTGGTAGATATTCCCATTGATATAGCTCAGATGAGTTTTGTACATTTCAGGAATAGCATTTTCCGGTAAATAGGTATCATATTTTTTCGCCCAGTCGAGATTTCCGGAAAATTCACCGCCGTAGTAAGTCGCTGTGGTCTGTCTGCCAAGCCAAGCGGTTTCAATTTCTCTGTTGGAATACGTGCCAAGGTCGGAATCAGACCCCATGTAACCATCATTGTACATACCAACTCTTGAAGCCTGACTGCCTTTTTCGGAAGTCCATTCCGCCATTTCATCCATGGAAATCCCAGCCCATTGACGGAAAATATTAGGAGTGCGGACTGTTACCGGAATGTCGTCAGGTGTCATATCCAGAACGGCTTGTAATAACTGTGCCTTATATTCAAGGGAAGTGTATTTTCCGCTGTGCTGTTCGCCCCATGCGCCCACGAAACCACTTTCCACAAACATCAGAATGTCTTTGTAATCCTCTAAAAATCCATCCTGTTTGATTTGGTCAATATGGTGCAGGAGCTGTTCAAAGGTAGCAGGTTCAGGGTTGGTTTTGCCGTTGGCATCATAGCGGAAACGCAGGGCAACCGTTGAGCCGTTTTTCCGGCAATTTTCGAGCGTTCCACGCATAGCCTTGAAAAATGTTTCGTCAAGGTCGTAGTCAATGCCCTCTGTATAATTTCCGGCTTCGTCCGTTGTTCCGTTTGCACCGCTGGAAAATGCACCAATATCCACAAACATTAAAACCAGACTTCCGGAGGGATTCTGAATTTTTGTTTCATTGGGCTTGCAATTATACCATAATGTGGTAGTATAGCCCATTGCAGGGTTATTGATGGTTTTGACGATTTCGCTGTAATCAATGCCGGAATCTTTCAATTCCTCTTCTGCCTTGACAACTGGAAAAGCAGGGAGCATGGTCGCCATCAATGCCAATGATGCAATCACGGCTGAAATGCGTTTGAATTTCATGAATGTTCCTCCTTATCCACAATAATATCTGCAAACGATACCCGAATGATTTTTGATAAATCCGAGGGCTTGACTTCCACCTGACAGCCGATTTTTCCAGCACTGAAAATGATAGTTTCCATTGATTCTGCTGACTGATGAATCACTGTCCGGAATGCCTTTTTCATGCCGATAGGGGAACAGCCCCCATGTACATAACCCGTCAAAGGCAATAATTCTTTTGATTTGAGCATATGAATGCTTTTTTCCCCGACAGCCTTTGCCGACTTTTTGAGGTCTAATTCCTCCGCAACTGGTATCACAAACACATAATTGACATTTTTCCCCGAAACCGTCACCAGCGTTTTAAACACCTGTTCGGGATTCTGATTTTGAGCATGGGCAATTTCAACCCCTGTCAGAGTGGAAGCATCCCCATCATAGCAGTAACTTTGATAGGAAATTTTCTTTTGCTCTAAAAGTCGCATGACATTTGTCTTTTCCATAAGTTCACCCCTTGTATAAAAGTAACGGACTCCCGAAGAAGTCCGTTTTGATTTTCAGTCCTTCTTACCGCCGATAATTCCCGAAATTGTGCCGGCAACGTCACCAGTTGCCAATTTATTGACAACGTCACCGACTGAAACATTTTTCTTGACGACTTCAATCAACCCTTTGACCTGTTCATCCGGCAAATCCACGCCAAGAACATCTTCCACAGCTTTCACAGGCTCTTTGGCGAATTTTGTCGCAAACTGAGGGTCACTCTTGATTTTATTGATAACACCCTCCGCCTTTTTCTGAATCATCTCGTCAATTTTCTTCTTGATAACATCCATGAGAATCCCTCCTGATAAGTAAAATATAGTTACATTATACCATGTTTTCTGTGAGAATGCAATAGCATTTCAGGAATTTTTTACAAATTCTTGTTAGAGATAATGTGCTAATATTTAAATAATGAATTGAAAAATTCTAATGCATTATTTCCAACTAATTTTCCTGTTTCGCAAAAGAATTTTCCAGTTTCTGTAATATAAAAAGAATCACCATTGTATGGAGGATAATTGTAATAAATACATACTGGTAAGTACGATTCACTAGGAATACGGTATCTAAAATCACTATCTTCTAATATATCTGGTGTGTATTCATCTAAAATATCGTCATTTAATATTTCCCATTTGATTCCATATGATGTGATTCCACATAATCCAAAAAATTCCTGATAAAATTTCTCAGCTTTATCAAATAGGGGAAATCCACGACTTTTTAAATTATTTATAAGTTGTGAAATATCGACTTTTCTATTAGGATACCAACCTGAATTTTTCAATTGTGTTATTGTTGCGTCATCAATTTTAAAGTCAATAAAATTTTTATTTGAAGATATTACGCAAAAAAATTCGTCTATATTTCTAGCAATTTTAGTATGGTATTCTAGTAGGTATATTTCATTTTTTTCATTGATAACAAGTGTAAAAACTCCCCAAATTTCACTCATAATATATCCAACAGGAGCTACTAATTCATTTTGTGAATTTATAAATTCTAATATTTTATTATGGTTACAAGGAAAAGTCTCTAAAAAATCATATTGAATATTTGTTTTTTTATTTGTATATTTCAATCCACCAAATTTTTCTATAAATTTAATTGCACTTTCAAAAGCGACGATTTTGGGGTCAATATTAAGGCTATTTTGATAATTTATAGTATCTATTTTTCTATTTTCATCACAATTTAAAATTTGTTCAACCATCATTTCATC
>DGHF01000195.1 GCA_002392545.1 Ruminococcus sp. UBA3855 | reverse complement strand
GGCACGAAATCCGGAGAGGGAAGAAAGGAAGATTCATCATGCTGAACCAGTTTTCGAGAACAGAATTATTATTAGGGAAAGACGGCATGGAACGCCTGAACAATGCAAGAGTAGCTGTGTTTGGAATCGGCGGTGTTGGTGGCTATGCGGTGGAAGCCTTGGCAAGAAGCGGAGTCGGAACATTAGATTTAATTGATGATGACCGTGTATGCCTGACAAATTTAAACCGTCAGATTTTTGCAGTCCGTTCAACTGTCGGAAAATACAAGGTAGATGTGGCAGAAAACCGGATTCATGACATTTGCCCCGAAACGAAAGTCAATACTTACAAATGCTTTTATATGCCCGATACAGCTGACCAGTTCGATTTCACACAATACGATTATGTGATTGATGCGATTGACACCGTGACCGGAAAACTGGAACTTATCATGAGGGCGAAAGAAGCCGGAACGCCGATTATTTGCTCTATGGGTGCAGGAAATAAATTAGATGCATCTGCTTTTCGGGTGGCTGATATTTATGATACAAAGGTCTGCCCCCTTGCGAAAGTGATTCGCTATGAATGCAGGAAGCGTGGCATTAAAAAGCTGAAAGTGGTTTATTCCGAAGAACAGCCCATTCGTCCGGTTGAAGATATGGCGATTTCGTGCCGTCATCATTGCATTTGTCCGCCGGACACCAGAAAATGCACCGTCCGCCGAGATATTCCGGGGTCAACGGCATTTGTGCCCTCCGTGGTGGGGTTGATTATTGCAGGGGAAGTTGTCAAGGATTTGTGCGGAATTAGCAAAAAATGACAAGTGTTTGAAAAATGTGAAAAAACCATGAAAAAATGTGAATCTTTCCTGAAAATTAGCACTCGCCCCTTGACAGTGCTAATTTTCCGTGGTATAATAAAGTCAGAACAAGGGAAGAGTACCAGAGAGGGAACATCCGAAAGGAAAATTCCCCGAAATGGTGAATAAAATCCCAGTTCCAAGAATATCAATTATCTGGAAGGAGTTTTGACTTATGTTGTTTGCACCTGAAATGTTCAGAAGAAATGGTTTTGATGAGTTTTTCGACCATCCGTTTGAAGACCGTCCGTTTGACTATCCCTTTGATGAAAATCGTCCTCCGCACCGTCCGCCCATGCATCCCATGAAGACCGACGTCAAGGAAACTGAAACAGGCTATGAACTGTTAGTTGACCTCCCCGGTGTAAAGAAAGAGGACTTGAAAGTCGAACTGAATGACGGTTGCCTGACCATCACAGCCGAGACAAAGAAAGATAACGAGGTCAAGGACGAAAATGGAAAATATATCCGCCGTGAGCGTTTTTCCGGCACTTATAGCCGTAGTTTCTACGTTGACAAGACAGTGACCGAAACCGACATCAAGGCGAAATTTGCTGATGGTGTTCTGACACTGGAAATCCCGAAGAAAGAATCCTCACTTCCTGAAAAGAAATATATCTCCATTGAATAAGCTTTTCACGATTCAATTGTCTTTATAACTCTCCTTTTATATTCCAATACAGACCCCCTTTGCAATTGCAGAGGGGGTCTGTATTTTTTCTGTATTGACATTTGAAAAGCAGTATAGTATAATAGGAAACAGAGACAAGACATATCCGCAGAGAAAAAAGCAATGTTTTCGAATAAAAATGCACAATTCTTGACAAATTTAATCGGATATGTTAGAATGAAAACAGGTGTTATCAATTCAGGAGGTGTCATTATTTGAGTGGACCAAAAGTAGATACTGCTGCAATCCGTCAGCAGGAGTTGCTAAGATTGATGACCGCAAGACAGCAAAGATGCAGTCTGGCGGAGAATATTCAGAAATCCATCCACGAAACAGACAATTGTCTTGGCAGGGATTTCGAAATGCTGATGAAACAGGAACAGTTTCAGGAATCCGGAAAACAGATGATAGAATTACAGGAGACTTGCAAAAAAGAATTGCAGAAACTTTTGAGACAGGTCAAAAATGGAAATGAATTGCTTGACATAGAAGAAATTCAGCAAAAGCATAATTTAATCATGCAACAATTCCGGAAAGAAATACAAGGCGGACGAAAAAGGGCGGATATTGTCCGGAATACCCATGATTTCGCCCTGTTTCAGAGAGAAAGCCAGCAACTGGAAAAAGCCCGTCAGAATGTCATTCGAAGAATGTCGGAACAGTCGGCAACAGATATACAGACCATTTCCACGCAGGAAGTACAGCAGCAATATCAGGCTTTCAGCGAAGAAATTACAAGGTTTCTGACTCATGAACCCATGACCGGAACACATAAAAATACCATGCTGTTATTGGTTCATGATTTGGAAGAGCTGGAAAAAAGCGATATTTCCCCTGACGAAAAAAGCCGGAAAATGCAAAGGCTTTACAAGGAATACACAGATATTTCCGCACATATCCGGAACGAAATGGAATATATGTCCGCAGGATATGAGGAATATTGTCAGGCGTATTTTGATGCAGAAATGCCATTGAAGGAAATCACAGAATTTTCGTCCCTCGAAGAAATTCAGACCGCTACGGAACAGGCGAAACAGTCCGCCGTTGCGCAGGTATCCAGAGAATACATCCGCCGTCAGATTGATGAAGTCATGAGTAAGCACGGTTATCAGGTAGTATCTTCCGAACAGCTGGAAGAAACAGACAATCATCAGGTACTCTACGGAGTGGGGGACGATACGGCGATTCATGTATTTGTTTCAGACGAACAGCAAGTGACAATGCGTGTAGTGGGGATTGGTTTTGATGACACCATCTCAGAGGAAGAAGACGAAAAGTTATTTCAGAAACAATGTGCCTTTTGTCAGATGCACCCCGAAATTACGGAAGAACTTGCCCTCCGTGGGGTGATTCTGCAAACAAAAAAGCATATGCCTCCCGACAAGCGTTTCAACAAGAAAATTCGTACTCGTTCCGGAACGGAAGAACGTTCCAGCTCAAGGGCAAAGAAACAGCAGAAACGTCAGGGATTAAAAACAATGCGTAAGGAGAATTAAGGGATGGCTTTAATTAAATGTAAACAATGCGGTTATGAGAATCCGCAGGGGACAGATTATTGTGAGATGTGCGCTGAACCGCTGATGCAAGATACACATCCAGTAGCTGTGAATGTTCCTCAGCCGTCCGTTCCACGGATGTCGCCCCAGCAGTCACAGCGTTACACTGTCCCGCAGGTGACAACTCCCAACGTGAACGGAATGGAATATTATGTGATTTGTCCGGAGTCGCAGACCAAAACCATTTTACCGAATGGCAATGTCACAAGATTCCTCTGTAACGGATGCCGGAAAGAGCACATGGTTGACGGTTTTTTATGGCGGATTGAAAGCCGGATGGTGGAAAGACCTGTCACCAGACCACAGACCAGACCAGCCCCCATCAGGGGAAATCGTTTATATCTGGAAGAAATGAACACCCATTTCCGGATTGAAATTGACAAAGAGGGCGGTACACTCGGCAGATATGGAAAATACGGAGCGGATTTTTTCCAGTCCAACAACATGAGAACCGTTTCCGGCGAACATTGTGGAATTACATTTGAGCATAATTCTTGGGTGCTCCGTCATATGAGCCGTACCAACCAGACAAAATATAATGGAATGATATTAAGTTCCGGTGAACCTGTTTTACTGGAAAACGGAAAAATATTGACGTTAGCGAATACCGTTTCATTCATTGTCAGAATTGATTGAAATGTACATTGACAGAATATTATTTCCCATTGTATCATTAGGGATTCACAAAAGGCTGGTCATCTGGACGGCAGGATGTACAAAGCACTGCAAAGGCTGTGCGAATCCGGAATTATGGGACATTGCCGGACGGAAAGACCGCCCTGTGAAAGCTATCCTGCAAATGATTGCAAATCTCCATGCACAGCAGACCATTGAAGGAATCACCCTCACCGGAGGCGACCCCCTCGAACAGCCTGAGGAAGTTTTGCAATTGCTGGAGGGTTTGCAGGAAATCACAGAAGATATTCTGGTATACACTGGTTACACGATGCAGGAGCTTGAAAATTTATGGAGTCCGTCAATGCTGGAACGGCTCAGAAAAAATACAGCTGTTCTCATTGATGGGCGATATATCGAGGAGCTGAACGAAGAAACCGCCGTGCTTCGTGGTTCATGCAACCAGAATATCATTTTTTTGAAAGAGCTGTACCGTGCAGAATATGAGCAGTATCTCAGCAAGGGGCGCATGATACAAAATGTTTATATGGGAAATCAATTGATTTCCGTTGGAATCCACCACCGGAAAGGAGTATAAATTTTATGCAAAGACAAACCATGCCGAAATGGCAGAGAGAAATTTCTAGTTTCAAGGGTATCAAGAGTACCTTTATACTGGAAGGGAATATCAATGATTTTTACCCAGTCTATCCGGAAGGAGACGAAAACGCTTTACCAATGGCATTTGTTGACTTGAATATGACCTTATTCAAGTTATTCAATGAAAGTCATGCGTCCTGTGAATATGAATTCATGTTCTGTGACCCTGCGACAGGAATTTATAACCGTTTCGGGGATGCTTACGGCAATATTGAGGAAATGCTCAAAAAATATGGAAAACCCGACAAGGATGAGGGCTTTTCGTTTGCAATGGACAAAGTTTTCCGCAAAGCCTGCAAATTAGACGACATTGAAAGGCTGTCTTCCACCATCCGGAATGCATTGGTTGACAGCGACCGTGAAAAGCCTGTCACCGTCGTGATGAATTTCGTATCACGTTACATATCTTCCCCGACAACACTCGAACCCGAAGAAAATAAAATGTTCTTGAATTTATTGTTTGCATCCCTGAACGCTGCAAAAATCAATGAACAGTTCAACACTTTGGTGATGATTGTGGAGAAATTCAACGATTTGCCGGCATGGTTTTTCTATAATAACCCTAATGTCCGTACCATTTCCATTCCTGACCCTGACAAGGCAATGAGAACCGTTTTCATTGACAAGGAATACACAGAATTTCAGCAAAGCAGTGACATGATGAAACTGCATGACAAATTCGTTGACGTGACAGACGGCTTGAAACACCGTGAATTGAAAGAACTCCGTAGCCTGTACCATCGGTTATTATTGAGAAAGCCGGAAACAGGGTTACTGGATGCGGTGTCAATTTATAAATATGGCATTATTGAAAATATGTGGCATTCGATTGACCGTGAGAAAATTACCAATCTGGAAGAATTGCTGAAAAAGCGTGTCATGGGTCAGGACGTGGCAATTTCGAGAACGGTCAATGTCGTGAAAAGAGCGGTATCCGGATTATCAGGCTTACAGCATTCCTCTGGACAGAACAAGCCGAGAGGTGTATTATTTTTTGCAGGACCTACCGGTACAGGTAAAACTGAACTCACTAAGGCATTGGCGGAAGTGCTTTTCGGAGATGAAAATAATTGTATCCGTTTCGATATGAGCGAATTTTCCGAAGCCCACGCAGACCAGAAATTATTTGGTGCGCCCCCTGGTTATGTGGGGTATGAGGCAGGCGGACAATTGACCAATGCCATCAAGGAAAAGCCGTTTTCCATCCTGTTATTTGATGAGATTGAGAAAGCACATCCCTCCATCATGGATAAATTTTTACAGATTCTGGAAGACGGACGAATGACCGACGGTCAGGGAAATACAGTTTATTTCTCCGAAACGCTGATTATTTTTACAAGCAATTTAGGCATTACAAGACAATATGTCGATTCCAGCGGAAGAGAACGGCGGGAACAGCTGGTATTTCCCAATGAAACCTATGAAGAAATTCAGCCGAAAGTGATTAGTGCCATCAAGAACCATTTCAAACCGGAAGTGCTGAACCGTATCGGGAATAATGTCATTGTATATGATTTCATCCGACCGGAATCGGCGAAAGCAATCGTACGTGGGCAGGTTGACAAAATCAATACACGCATTGCCAAGCAGAATAAAATTGAAGTGCAGATTTCTGATGATACGTTAGAATACTACTACAAACTTTCCAATAAAAGTGATGTTCTGGAAATGGGTGGGCGTGGAATCGGGAATCTGATGGAAGAAAAATATATCAATCCATTGGCAGATTTTATTTTTGAATCCACTTGTCAGGAAGGCGATATTATCAAGATAGATATTGCAGATGAAAAAGTGAAATTCACAAAAGTAGATGAAGCTGTGAAGCTCATAAAAGGAGAGTGACAACATGTGGAATTATGCCGGATTAGTGGATGTGGGGGCGAGTGAAGACCATAACGATGACAGGGCTGTGATTGGCACAAAGCTGCTTTCCAAGGGGGCAATCAGCGGAACAGTTGAAACGTCTTATATTTCCGCCGCCATTTGTGACGGAGTAGGCGGAAGACGTGACGGAGACAGAGCCGCTGAAATTTCCTGTGAAGTTTTCGCAAGGGAGACTTGCAGTGCAGGGAAAACAATGGATGATATTATCAATGCAGTTGAATCCGCCAATGAAAAAGTATGTGATACCAAATTCAAGGAAAACACCATTCAATCACTTTTTACGACCATTGCCGGAATTTATGCAGATGATGAACATTTATTTGTCTGCAATGTCGGAGACAGTCGGGTATATCGGTTACGTTATCAATATCTGATGAGACTTTCCAAAGACCATTCATTGGTACAGGAAATGCTGGATGCTGGAGAAATCACCCTCGAAGAAGCATGGAATCACAAGCGAAAGAATGTAATTACCAATTGTATCGGAAATATAGGAAAAATCAATCCCAGAGTGATTGACCTTTCGGATGATATGCAGGAGCGTGACATATTTTTCATTTGTTCGGATGGAATCACCGATGCATTGAAAGATGGGGAAATCCGTGATATTCTGGTAGAATACCGCAACAGTGACAACCTGAAAGAATGCTGTCAGAGGTTGAGAGGAACAGCCATTGCACACGGTTCAAAAGACAATATCAGTGTCATTCTTATCAGGAAGGAAGTGACTGCACCTGATGGCGAATGATTTCAAGAACTCAAATTTTTCATTCAAGAATCATTCTTTCAAAGAAGCAGACCTTGAAAAAAATTCTCAGTC
>DGHF01000121.1 GCA_002392545.1 Ruminococcus sp. UBA3855 | reverse complement strand
TTTATCCCAGTAATCCAGACCCGCCCTTTTCAGGCTTTTGTCTGTGATGGTAAAGCCGTATGGCTTTATGAGATGCAGAACTGCACCAGTCACGGCGCAAGTTCGGGAAATGTTTCCTGTATTCTGCGGAATCTGCGGTTCTGCTAAAACGATATGCAGTTTTGACATTGTTAATACTCCAATCTTTTCCATCAATAATTTTTCTTGATAAGTGGCATACTGATTTCGGAAAGGAGTGATTTTTCATGAACAATATGAATGCCATTATCAAGGGAATTTCTGTCGGTATGAGTGTAGGAACTGCCTGCTTTATGCTGGTCAATTCTGCCAACAAGAAAAAGCGCAGTATTAAGAGACACACCGGAAAAATGCTGAAAGCTGCTGGTTCTGTCCTTGATGATATTACCTCATCTGTCAAATAAGAGATAGATAACAGACAGATAGTATCATAATTTTTTCGGGGCTGTGATACAGCTCCTTTCTTTTCATATCACGATTGATTTTCACATCTCATTATACATCAAAAGCATTTTTTTGTCAATATGCATTGTGCCGATAAGCTACGCAAAAACAAATGATGTTTAGGGTATGTATACAAAAACATGGTAAAAAAATATTGATTTTTATCCTTATATATGCTATAATGAAAATACTGACTTGACACATTTGCAAGTATTCGGTATAATAGTATCAGAACACATTGAACAATACCCAAAAAAGTGAGGAATATTATGATTACATGGAACATGCTGTACTTATCCAACGGAAATCTGAAAGAATCGATTCACCGTCTCCAGCTGGAAGATTGTACTTCTGACATACTGGTAAGAATTCACACTTCTATCCATAAAAAGGAAGAAGCGGTGGAACTTGCAAAGTTTGTGAAATCGCTGATACCCAATGCAAAAATATTCGGAACAAGTACCTCTGCGGTTATCTACAGAGGCAGAACTTTGTATGACCATTGTGTCATTTCCATTACCAAGATGGAGAGGGGAAGCCAAATCCAAACCGCCATTCTGGAAACCTATGACGAAAATGATTTCCCCATTGCGCCGGCACTGCTTGCACAGCGTGTCAGCCATACCATCCCGACAGACCGCACTTCCATCCTCCTGACGTTCGTCACAAGAATGTACAGAGATGTCTATTTCTTCATCAACGAATGCAATGAAATTTTTCCGCAAGTGAAAATGATTGGCGGGCTTGCCAACATGCCGGAATCCTCCCTTGAAGTGTTTGAACAGTCCGGATTTATTTTTAATGAAGAACAATATTCTGAAAAGGCAATGATTCTTGCATCCATTCAGGGGAAGCGACTTCACAGCATTGCATCTTATGCGACAGGTGTCGAATCGTTCGGTTCAGATATTTCCATCAACAAAACGGACGGAGACTGTATTATTGAATTGAATCACCATCCAGCCCCACAGTATTTTTATGAAAGTGTCGGCTCTATGCTGAAAGATGATTTGGAGCTTTCCAATTTGTTCCCCTACGTATATACCCATGCAGAAGGAATTCCCATTTTTGTCAGATATTCTTGCTATAATGGGATTGAGAGACTGTGTGCGAATCATAATGTTTTAGAGGGAAGCAGTGTCCGCAGGGCTTTTATTTACGACAAGAAAATTGAAATCGATAACCGGAAATTATTCCGAGATATTGAGAACTTTGAATATTGTGAAACAATTTTTTCCTATTCATGCAGTGCAAGGGCTTCCCTTTATCCGAATACAATCAAATGGGAATTGTCCCCCTATGAAGATACCAATATTTGCGGATGCATTACAGAGGGAGAAATTCTCCATTCTGACGGAAAGAATATATTTGCAAACTGTGCCTTTGTCCTCTGTGCAGTGGGAGAGAGACCAAAACGACAGTCTTTGAATTCGTATCCGTTCCGCTATACAGATACACTTTTCAAAGACAATGAACGCTTACTGAAATACCTCATGACAGCGGAAATTGAATACCATCTGCATGATAATATCATTCCGCATTCTGACAGTATCGAAGGCATTGTCAGGCTTTATGAAAGCAAGCTCATGTATGAAGAACTCGACCAGATTTCCAATATGTCAAGCCTGATGCGTGATATTCAATTAAGGGGCTGTGACAGAATCTGCATGATACACATTGCTGAAATTTCCCTCATAAAAACAGTGTTCGGGGAAGAAGCTGTTTTCTTAGCAAGACAGCGTTTCATCCGTGATTGTCTGGATTCTGCAAAAGCCCATAATTATTTTATCTATGAAATCAATACATGGACTATCGGAATCGGTGCGCCCTCCTACATGGAAACCCTTCAGGATTTCGAATGCAACATGAAGAAATTGCAGAATATCATTCCAAGGACGGAAATGGATAATCTGACCTTAATTCCCTATCTCTGTCTGATTGACGGATGCACCATTGAAAACATCATGGACATTTACAATGTCGCCATTTCTGAAATGCAGGTGCAGAAAATTCATTTTGCTATCTACAAAACCAACATGAAAATGCTGGATGAAAATGCCTATCGTGAAAAATACAAAATGATTAAATTGCTCAACAGTGTCATTCAGAATGATGATGTCATTCCCTTTTATCAGGGAATCCATGACAACAAAAAAGGCATCATCAGCCATTATGAAGCACTCATGAGAATTCGGGACAAGGACGGAAAAATTTATCTCCCTTACCAGTTTTTAGATATTGCAAGAGAATTCGGTGACCTCTACGAGAAAATTTCAGGAATCATGATTTGCAAAGTCTTTGAGCGTTTCAAGGATTTGGACGGAATTCGGGTTTCCATGAATCTGGGAATCCGAGATATTAAAAATGAAACATTCATTCAAGTGATATATGATTTTCTTTCCTTTGCGAAACATCCGGAAAATTTCATTTTCGAAATTCTGGAAGATGAGGATATTCACGACTATGACAGTATGTATGACTTTGTATCCAGAATCCATGAACTCGGCGGAAAGGTGTCGCTTGACGATTTCGGAAGCGGTTACTCTAATTTATTGCACATCATCAATTTGAATCTGGATTATATCAAAATTGACGGTTCAATTGTTCGGCGGTGTGTTACTGACAAGAAGTGTGAACACCTGATTTCCATTATCAGCAACTGGAAACAAGAGACAGGAAATGCCGTCTGTATCGTGGCGGAATTCGTGGAAAATATGGAAATTCAGGAACTTTTGATGAAATACGGCATTGATTATTCCCAAGGGTATCTGTTTTCAAAACCAGCTCCGGAATTGATGTCATAATTGAGGGTGCGAAACATGGAAAACTTACAGAAAAAAAGAAGGCTGACCATCGGGCTGTTGGTGGGGAATACTCTGGAAAACGGCACGGCACGGATTATCAACGGAATGATGAACGCCGTCAAGACGGAAAATATCAACATCGTGATATTTCCGGGGAAACACATTTTCCATAGAGTCAACACGGCGGAATACCACCAATGGGAATATCAATATAACACCCTCTTTGACCTGCCAGACAAGCATAATATTGACGGACTTTTAATTGCTGTCCGGAATATCGGGCGCATGACAACAAAAGAAAAATTTCGGGACTTCCTGAAAGCTTATGAAGATATTCCCACGGTGCTGATGGAAAAGGCGATTTCCGGCTATCCTTCCGTTAGTATCGACGTTGAAAGCGGACTGAAAGAGGGGCTGGAATATCTCATTCATAAGGAACACTGTACCAAAATCTGTATGATTGGCGGTGCGGAACATGATACAGATTCAATTGTCAGGAAAAATATTTACAGAACGATTCTGGAAGAAAATGGTATTTCGTTTGAAGAACGTTATTTTGTAGAATCCATCTCCCGTGAACACGAACCGGAAGCATTTGAAACGCTCCTCGACCGAAACCCCGATATGCACGCCGTATTTTGTTTTCATGATGTCATTGCACTGCGTTTTTATGAAGCACTGAAAAAGAGGGGACTTTCTGCCGGACGTGATGTGAAAGTATTGGGGTACGGCAATTCAGCAGAAGGAATTGACGCACAGCCCCAGCTTTCCACTGTGGGACATGATGTGAATGATATGTGTGACAAATCGCTGAAATTATTATTGAAACTCATCCGCAAAGAACCGGCGGAATCTATTGTTATTCCCACAAGATTGATAGCAAGGTCATCCATCGTCAGAGAATCTTTCCTGAAACAGAAAACTTCCTTACAGATTCTGAAATCGTGGGATTTTGACCTCCTTTTCAATGAGATATTTTATAAATATCATCCCGACGAAAACGAAATCAATTTCAAGAGGTGCTTTTTTGAAATCATCAAACGGATTATTACAGCTCTTGAAAACAGGTATATTGATGATTCTGATTATGAAGAACTTTGTCGATTGGTAGATATTTTTTTCAGCAATGGTGCGCTGAAATATACGGATATTGAATATTTCCTTTCCTATTTCCGGAAACTCAAAGCCGACATCAACAGGGACTGCGAGGGTTTCCGCTATCGTGTCAGGATGCAGGAACTCGGTGACTATATTGATGAGTGTGTCATCCGTTCCCTGAACAATGCAAGTAAATCCAAATGCATTGAAGAAAATCAGCGGAAAGACCGAACCAAACAATTTGTCGAAAGAAGCATCCGTTTCAAACACGGCACAGATAAAGATTTGATTTTTATTTTCCGTGATATGCATTTATTCGGCGCAACAGATGCCTTTGTGTACCTGCTGGAAAATAAAGGGATTCACCTCATTCATGAGCGTTTCCGTTTTCCGGATATTCTCAACATGAAATTATTCTACCATAACGGAAAAGCACGGACTGTGGTTAATAACCGTCAGGGAGTTCCGAAACATGAGCTTTTTGCAAATCTCAATTCTTTCAGCAATAACAAGGTATTTATTGCCCTGCCTTTGTACTACGAAGAATATATTTACGGCTTTTTCATCTGCAATATGACCCCGAAAATACTGACAGAATCGAACTTTATTTCGGAACATTGTGGGGTTGCAGTCAGATTATTGTATCTCATCCGTGAAAATGAAGAAATGGTCAGGAATCTGGAAGAAAAAATTGACTCCGGAAAAGACAGAAAATCTGATGACATTTCCGGAGAAGACGGCATTTTCAATTCAGAAGAGGAATTTATTGATAATGTCCGTCTCCATCTGAACAACGACGAACAGAAAGAAGATATTATTGTCGGGATTGTGTCAATCAATCACATGAAAATCATCAATGAACGCTTTGGACGTGAAGAGGGTGACAATACCATTCAATTCGTCACGAAATTACTTCATGAATACATTGGAGAGAGGGGTTTCATTTTTCGTTCGAACCGTGACGAATTCCGCTTTGCATTCAACGGGCATACTTCTCTCAATATGGTGAAAAAACAAATCCTTGATTTGTTCCAGAAACTCAACGAAGAAAGCGGAAAGCCTTATAATATTTCGGTCGGCATCGGATTAGGGCGCATTCCGTATGGGGTAGAACGTGACCTTGACGAAGCCTTTGTGGTTGCTGAGGATGAGCATTATATTGACAAATTAAGAAAAAGCATTTATATTATCAAGGAAAACAAAACATAAAAAAGGAGAATTCAGCATATGTATACATTACTGAAAACAAACGGCATTGCAAGACGTGGAAAGGTGGAGACCGTTCACGGAACATTCCAGACACCATGCTTTATGAATGTCGGCACATCCGCAGCCATCAAGGGGGGCATTTCCTCTCCGGAACTGGTAGACCTGAAATGTCAGGTTGAATTGTGTAATACTTATCATCTGCATTTAAGACCCAGTGATACCGTGATTCACAAAATGGGCGGTCTGCACAAGTTCATGAACTGGCACAGACCCATATTGACAGACAGTGGAGGATTTCAGGTTTTTTCCCTTGCCAAACTGCGGAAAATCAAGGAAGAGGGTGTTTATTTCCAGTCTCACCTTGACGGAAGCCGTTTATTCATTTCACCGGAAGTCAGTATGCAGATTCAGTCACACCTTGCCTCAACCATTGCAATGGCATTTGATGAATGTGTCGAAAATCCGTCACCATACGACTATTCCGCCCGCTCCTGTGAGCGTACAACAAGGTGGCTGATACGCTGTCAAAAGGAAATGGAACGGCTTTCCCATGAGCCGGATACCATCAACCCACAGCAATTATTGTTCGGCATCAATCAGGGCTGTACTTTTGAAAAACTGCGTGTCGAACATATGCAGGCAATTCGAGAGCTTGACCTTGACGGTTATGCAGTCGGAGGGCTTGCAGTGGGCGAACCAACGGAGGATATGTACAGAATCCTTGATGTAGTCGTACCGCATATGCCCGAAAATAAACCACGTTATTTGATGGGAGTAGGGACTCCCTCGAATATCATTGAAGCAGTCGCAAGGGGAATTGATATGTTTGATTGTGTCATGCCCACACGAAACGCAAGACACGGGACTATCTTCACATGGCAGGGTATGCGCCACATGAAAAATCTCACCTACCAGACTGACCCCCGCCCCATGGACGAAGAATGCAACTGTCCGGCTTGTCGAAATTTCAGCCGTGCCTATGTCCGGCATTTGTTCAAAGCGCAGGAAATGTTAGCAGGTCGCCTGACCGTCATTCATAATCTGTATTTTTATAATACCCTGACTGAAAAAATCCGTGAAGCAATTGACAATGATACTTTTGAGGAATTCCGAAAAAAATATTCCGTAATGCTTTCACAAAAAGCACCAGAGGATTGATTTTTCAAGGGGGCTATTTCATGACATGGGAGTTATTGTTATTAAGTGCCGGACTTTCCGCAGATGCCTTTGCAGTCGCTGTTTCTGACGGCTTATGCTGTCATGACCTGAAAAAAAGAAACATACTGACCATATCAGTATGTTTCGGCATTTTTCAAGGATTGATGCCCCTATTGGGATATTGGTTAGGCAGTCTGTTTGGTGCATTGATGGAAAAAACAGACCATTGGATAGCTCTCATATTATTGACATATATTGGTTTGAATATGATTCAGGAATCATTGACCCACGAGGAAGAAAAGGCTTTCACGCTTTCCACAGGAATGACGTTATTACAGGGAATCGCCGTTTCTGTTGATGCTTTCGCAGTGGGAATTACCTTGACAGCATTTGGAAAAATCAACATCATTCCGGCGGTGAGCTTGATTGCAATGGTAACAGGAATATTATCATTGATTGGGGTGTATTTCGGGAAAAGAATCGGTCAGAAAATGGGTTCATGGGTGCGGTTCGCTGGTGGAATCATCTTGATTGGAATTGGAGTTCGAATTTTCATCAGTCATGTTTTTCCTTGATTTGACAAATTTCACAATTCCGACTATCAATACTCCGATATACCACAGAATCCATATGGTAATTAAAGCCAAATCAGCAAATGCGAAATCAGCCAGTTCGTCCATTGATTCTTGGTCAATATCCTCTATACTCAAATAATATTGTCTTTCCAGAATCAATAATATGGCATTGATAACCAAACAAACCGCATATAATTGATGTTGCGGAATTTTTCTGAAAATCAGCTTTGCAATGGAATACAAAATCACTTGAATTACCATTGGTTGCGCTATGAATAAAAAAATTACAATTTGTTCAAGTGCTGAAAGTAATTGATTCATCTTTGGTTCACCTCTCTATTCATCAAATAATTTCCCTTGCCAAGAATCCAATTCGGCTTGCATTTTGTCAATACCCCCCAATGTGCGTATTTTGTCCATGCTCCAGAGAGGGGCAAGCATTTTGCGTTTTTCGCCGTCGCCTGTCACACGTTCGAGAACGGTTTCAGGGGGAATGACTTCCATCTGTCGAACGACAGTTTCAATGTAATCATGTTGTGACATGACGCAAATTTTCCCACATTTCCAGAGTTCCCCATAACGAGTGCCCTCTAAAATATGCAGGAGCTGAATTTTCATTGCCTGCGGACGGAGTGAACCCAATACTTTGGCAGTTTCCAACATATCCGAAAAATTTTCATCTGGTAAACCGTTGATAATATGCAAACAAGTACGGATATTTCTTTCTTGTAATTTGTGATAGCTTTCCAGAAACTCATTGAAACAGTAGCCACGATTGAAATTTTCCGCCGTTCTGTCGTGGATGGTCTGCACCCCCAATTCAATGGTTAAATAGGTTTGTTCATTCAGTTCAGACAGCAATTTCAAGACTTCATCCGGCAAGCAGTCCGGACGTGTGCCAATCGATAAACCAACAATTTCCGGACAGTTTAACGCTGTCCGGAATTTTTGCTGTAATTCGCCAATGGGTGCATAAGTATTCGTGTGAACCTGAAAATAAGCAATCATTTTGAAATCAGATTGTTTTTTTGCGATTCGTTCAGATTCAAGTGCAATCTGTTCTTGAATGGGGAGGGGCTTCGTAAATGCACCGCTCCCACCGTCACAGAATGCACAGCCCCCGATTCCCTTTGTGCCGTCAAGGTTGGGGCAGGTAAAGCCCCCGTCAATGACAGCTTTCCAGATACGTCCACCGAATGTATGCTTGTTATGGTAGTATAACGTATGATAGCGTTTGTTATCATCTGAATAGATAAAGGGATTATTTTTGACCATTGTTTAACAGCTCCCATGCAGAAAGATTTGTCATTTCGTAAAAGTCGGAGAAAGTATGATTACGAACTTCACTTTTATAGGAATCCTTGAAAACATGATTTCCAATAAGCTTGTCAATTGTGTCGTTGTCATATTTGGATAATTCCGCCCATCCATCATCAGAGATACTGCTCAATATAGAAGTATCAAAATCTTCAATCTGTCCGGAGAGATAATGCTCTGCATTATAGCGTACTATCATAGCATCCGGACGGCTGAAACAGAGAATCCCGAACATGATAGTAAATGCAATGCAAGCCATTTTCCCAAGGTTGAAATCATTCACAAACTGCTTGACAATCAGCCCCACAAAGCCAATCACTAACAGAATCATAAACCATGTTGTGTAAATCCGGAGCTGTGTCATGCCGTATACATGAATGTACATTGCCATTTTGGCAATTGCCGTGCCTGCAATAAAGATGGAACATCCGCTCAAAAATGTGCTGTAAATTTTCTGCACGATGGGACGAACTGCACCTGAAATTCTCGCCAACAATCCCATTCCGGCAATCACTCCGAAATTGATACAGCAAATCCAGCATAATTCAAAAAAGCCTTTTCGTGCATATTCCGCATACGTCAAGCCGTTGGTCTGTCCGGTAAATCCGCCCAGAAAATAGCCGGTCTGCGAAATGATGTAAATGACATATAATACACAAATCGGTGTTACCATTGCATAAAGAACAGGATTCGGGACAATGTGCATCCCTTCCACTTTTTTAGCGCATTCATCTTGATTGAGGATTGTGCTTTTGTGAAGGCTTCCCCAAACAGAACTGAACAACCCAGCACCAATCAATAACCCAACTAATACTTGTGGAATCATCTCCAGCAATTCTTCAGGGGGAATTTTAATCAAATTGCCAACGATACTAGAAACATTGTCGTCCGCTTCAATCAAAAGGGATGCAACGACACAAGTCAACGGAACTGCTACCACAAGCCCAACCGCTACATAAGCAACATTTTTCCAGAATGTACCCGATTTGTTACCGCTGAAAATGGCACTGAATGCCTTGTTGAACTCTGCGAAGGGCTGAGCGAATACGGCTCTGTTGATGGAGTAGGGGAGATATTTCAGAACTCCATGAGGGCTTGCCATTCGCAACAAAATTAAATTCCATGCCATCAGCAGAAAGACAAAATTCAGGAATTTCAAAAAGCCGTTTGCAGTAATGGTATCGACTGCGGAAAAGACATACAAAACGACAATTCCCATCTTATCCCCGAAAAGGAATTCTTTTTTCTCCTTTTTGAAAAAGATTGTCATAGCTGTGACGATAATCCAGTAAATCAAGGTCGTTATCAATCCGGAAGTGTGAAACCATCCGAACCGCACCAGCAAAAAACCACACAACAACAAGATTCCTGCTGTCACTCGTTCGGAAGTATGATATTCATACTTTGGAATTTCGGCAACCTCCGGCAATGGATTGACCGGAATATTTTCAGCGGTCACTGTTTCGGGGTTGCCCCCAGCATAAAGATTTTGATAATTTTCATTCATTGTAAATGCTCCTTTCAAAAGCTATTTTTCCAATATGTATAATAGGCTTATAAATTCGATTCCTATGTGAATTTCGTCCTGCAATACATCCCTGCATAAATCAGCACCATTCCGGCAATGTAGCATAGAATATCCCACCATGAAAACGATGTTCCAATAATAATCGCTCCAAGACTTCCTTTTTCAAATCCCAATTTTTCAGCAAAGTGAATGTATTGCAGAAATTCTGCCAAGAATCCAATGCAACACACCAGAAACGGCATTCCTCGTGGTAATACCTTGATGAATATTCGTATCAAGCAGTAAATCAGGGGTATTACCAGAATGTCACCACCGTAAGCCCTCAGCCACATGGAATGCGGTACAAATGACCCAATCAGAATTTCAATGATAAGCAGTCCCAGACTCCACAAACCATAGTACAGCATTCCTTTTTTAGTCTGCATTTTCTTCCCTCCATTCGAGAATGTCCGCCGGCTGACATTGCAATACTTCACAGAGTTTGTCAAGCGTAGAAAATCGAATTGCTTTCGCTTTTCCGGTTTTCAAAATGGAAAGGTTCGCCGGAGTAATGTCAATCAATTTCGCCAATTCATTAGACGAAATTTTCCGTTTCGCCATCATGACATCTAAATTTACAATAATCGGCACAAACATCCCCCCTTAGATGGTATAATCATTTTCTTCCTGCAAAATCACGGCTTTGTCAAAAACATTTTTCAGCACTCGCAAAATCACCCCGAAAAATAACGCTGCCAATGCCACAATGAAACTCAGAAACCGCCAGAAACCCATAAATGTGAACGGTATCGCCACCAACAGACAACACCATGAAATAATCCGCAAATGTCCGCAGTTTTCCGCAACAAATACAATTTCTTTTTTGAGATTGTCCAGCAGTTTCATGAGATGATATAAACACACTTCTCCGAATACCGCAGATACATATAATGTGGCGGACAGCGGAAAATATACCGAACCTTCCACCAGTCCAACCCCTTCCGGATAGACAATATCATACCAATGTACCATTGTCGGCACACAAAAACATAATACCGGAATCAATATAAACAGAACCCATACCAGAATTCTGGAAAGTGACAGTGATTTATCTTTTGACCACATGAAATAATTTCCTCCGTTCTTGTTGTTGCTATTAGTATAGCACAGAATTTATCATTTGTCAATACCTTTTTATTGTTTTTCGATAATTATTTTCTTTTTTTCAGAAAAACAGCAAAATCAATTGACAGCATTGTGTCATTCATGCTATAATAAAATAGGAAAGAATTTTATTTTCAAGAAAGGATGATGCAATGTGAAAAAAATAATTTCATGCTTGTTAGCATGTATCATGATAGGCGGAATGTCCCTCACTGCAAAGGCGGAAAGTGTCGGAAACATTGATGATTTGCAGAATTATATTCTGAAGCGTTCGGACGAACTGCCGGAAGGCTGTGACCTCAACGCAGATGGGGTTATCAATGTAATCGACTTAGCTTTAATGAAGCAGTTCAAGCGTACCCGCCAACTTGAACCCATGGAAACAATTCATACAGGTGATGCCACATTTTACGGCGGAGGCTATGAGGGCGGATGTGCTATGCTTGACCCTGTTTCAAGAGATTACTGGATAACGGCAATGAATATTTTCGATTATAATACTGCACAATTGGCAGGGGCATATTTAGAAGTCACCGGAGAACTTGGAACGATTAACGTACTTGTCACCGACTTATTACCAGAAGGCAAAAAGGGCGACCTCGATTTATATACCGATGCATTCCCCTTGATTGCACCAGTTAAAAAAGGGAGAGTTCCATGCAGTTGGAAAATCGTTCCATTGGATACGGCGGACAATGCACCCTTTACATACAAGTATAAAGAGGGTTCAAGTGCATTTTGGTGCGGAATTCAGGTCAGAAACCACCGCTATCCCATCACCATGCTGGAATATTTGGACAGCTCCGGAAAATTTGTTGAAATCGAACGGCGGAATTATAATTATTTCGAAAGCATGGATTTAGGTGCAGGGGATTTTACATTGAGAATCACGGATATTTATGGGAATTGTGTTGTTGATAAAAATATCCCCCTGACACCGGACGTTGACCAGATTGGTCATGTGCAATTTCCATATTGACGAGGTGAGAATATGAAATGCTTGACAATCGGAATTCTGGCACACGTCGATTCCGGAAAAACCACCCTTTCAGAGGGTTTGCTATATGTTTCGAAAATGATTCGCAAAATGGGACGAGTTGACCATAAAGACGCTTTCCTTGATACCAACGAAATGGAACGTGAAAGAGGTATTACCATCTTTTCCAAACAGGCGAGACTGACAATCCCTGAAAAGGTCAAAGAGGGCGAAAAGCCGGAAGTAGATTTTACATTACTTGACACCCCCGGACACGTGGATTTCTCCGCCGAAATGGAACGAACGCTTTCCGTGCTGGATTATGCCATATTAGTGGTGAGTGGTTCGGAGGGAGTGCAAAGCCACACTGAAACGCTATGGAAATTACTGGAACACTCTCACATTCCTACCATGATATTTGTCAATAAAATGGACATTGCCAATGATTCACAATCTCAAATCATGGAACAATTGCAAACG
>DGHF01000237.1 GCA_002392545.1 Ruminococcus sp. UBA3855 | reverse complement strand
GGTAACGTATTTGTCAGCGGTTTGGACATGGCGAATGTCAAGAAGGCAATCCAGATTGTGGAGACAATTGCAAACGACCCCGAAGTTGGAGCAATTTACAAGGGAAAAGTAGTCCGCCTGATGAATTTCGGCGCATTTGTAGAAATTGCACCGGGTAAGGATGGACTGGTACACATTTCCCAGCTGGAAGACCGTAGAGTAGAGCGTGTCGAGGACGTTGTGGAAATTGGTGACGAAATTGTTGTCAAGGTCATTGAGATTGACAAGCAGGGCAGAATCAATCTTTCACGCAAGGAAGCACTGAGAGACATTGCCAATAAGAAAAAGAACAACAAGTAATCACAAAAAGTCGCTTTCTGGAATGGAGAGCGACTTTCTTTTTATTGTTTGAGGAATTTTTCAGCGCAGGAGCTGACCGCTCTGGTGGTTTCTGTTTTGAGGAGCTGTTGCAATGCACTGCGAATGATGGGAATATCCTGTTTTCGTGCGGAATCCCGAAAATGATGGATGACACTGCAACGAATATGATAATCTTCACTATGCAGATAATTCAGCATCATTTCCAGTGCATCCGGTTCGTGGAGCAGATACAGCGCATAGGCACAGCTTAACCGACAATGTTCGGACGTTTCCGCTTTCAGCCATTGACGGACAAAGACAATTTCTTTCGAAAAATTCCGGCTTTTCCGTGAGTGACTGCTGATATTATCCGCCCAGCAAAAAATAGCGAAACTTCGTGAAATTTCGTCTTTGTCTGTCTGAATGCAGTCAAATAATTTTTGTCCGGCTTTCTCTGAAATACACCACGAAAGAGCATCATAAGCCTCTGTGCGGACAATCATTTCAGGGTCATCACAAAGGCGAATCAGCAAATCAATATCTTGACTGTCAAAATTGGGGTCAGAATTGGGAATATTTATCAATAGAGAAGTTGCTTCACTTCTGACAAGGGAATCTCCATCAAGGCAACATTCACGAATGAAACCGCCGTCCTCTTTTGTGAGGGGTTTTTCCTGCATATCAATGAGTTTCTGGAATTTTTGTTCTGTGTTCACGCCGTACCTCCACAATGAGCCATATCAATAATGCAACTGTCACCAAGACAGAAACCCAAGCCAAAAAACGCTGGTCTTTGTCCGTCTGACCTGTATCAGGATGATAGAGAATCCCGACTTTTTCCCCAGTCAATTTCTTGATTTTATCAGCATCAGCACGGTGATTTTGAAAAGAACCGTCCATATAGAGCGGAACATTTTCATGAATCACACCATGATTATCAGTATATGTCCCGAACACATCCCCATCAGGTGAAGTGACAGAAGTAATTTCCGCTGTAGTGGGAATCCAGTCTCTTGTATTCCAGAGAAACCAGACTCCCTGAACGCACCACAGCAGAGAGAGAACCAGCAGAATAATATTAAACGTTAATTTCCGCCTTGTCATCAGAAACACCATTTGCATCCAGAACAGGCTGAACGCAGTCACGAATAAACTCTTCCACCTGCTGAGGGCAACGACCGATAAAATTTTCAGGTTTCATGATGTTGTCCATTTCCTCTTTGGTAATCATGAACATAGGGTCAGCAAGGATGAGTTCACAGAGGTTATTGTCAAGCCCGTCGACTTTGACTCTCTTACCGGCTTCCATAGAATACTGACGGATTTTTTCGTGAAGTTCCTGACGATTACCGCCTTTCTTGACAGCATCCATCATGATATTTTCAGTAGCCATGAAAGGCAGTTCAGCCATGACACGACGGCGGATAATCTTATCATAAACGACAAAGCCATTTTCAGGGTCAGGGTCAGTGACATTGAGCATAATATTCAAGATAGCATCCACCCCAAGGAATGCCTCAGCGACAGAAATTCTCTTGTTTGCGGAGTCGTCAAGGGTACGTTCAAACCACTGAGTACCAGCAGTGAACGCAGGATTGAGCACATCAACCATGACATAGCGGGCGAGGGAAGTAATTCTTTCATCTCTCATGGGGTTACGCTTATAAGCCATAGCAGAAGAACCAATCTGACTTTTTTCGAAAGGTTCTTCCATTTCCTTGAAACTCTGCATCAGGCGGATGTCATTGGAAAACTTGCTTGCAGACTGAGCAATTCCGGCGAGAACGGAACAAACCTGATAATCCATTTTTCTGGAATAAGTCTGACCGGAAACCGGAACAACAGCCTCAAAGCCCATTTCTTCAGCAATTTTAGATTCAAGGAGCTTGACTTTTTCGGTATCGCCTTCGAACAGCTCCATAAAGGAAGCCTGTGTTCCGGTAGTACCCTTAGAGCCCAGCAATTTCAGGGACTTGATACGAAAATCGAGGTCTTCCAAATCCATTAAAAGCTCATTGCACCAGAGTGTTGCACGCTTGCCGATGGTAGTCAATTGTGCAGGCTGTAAATGAGTGTAAGCGAGACAAGGGAGAGCCTTATACTTATCAGCGAATTTGGCAAGCTGAGAAATGACCTTAACGAGCTTTCTCTTGACGACCTGTAACGCATCACGCATGATAATGACATCAGTATTGTCGCCGACATAGCAGGAAGTAGCACCAAGGTGAATAATTTTAGAAGCCTTCGGGCACACATCACCATAAGCATGAACATGAGCCATGACATCATGACGGAACTGCTTTTCATATTCGGAAGCAACTTCATAATTGATATTTTCAATATTGGCTTCGAGTTCGTCAACCTGTTCCTGAGTAACAGGCAGACCGAGTTCCATTTCCGCACGGGCGAGAGCCGTCCAGAGTTTGCGCCATGTGGTAAATTTCTTGTCAGCGGAAAAAAGATACTGCATTTCCTTGCTGGCATATCTTGTACAGAATGGGCTTTCATAGCTTTGAGTTGACATAATTTGATTCCTCCAGATTAAAATTTTGGGGTGTTTCGTGTTTCCAGATGAGAACCGGACTCATGAAATCATATGGACGAATAACATCAGGATGCAATTGTGCATAGGAAAAAATTTTTTCAGCAGTCCCCTCTTTGAGGAAATCGACCAGCTCCGAAATGGTTTTTTTCGCCGTAACATCACAGAGCATAGACAAAATAATTGCCAGATGGGAATTGATTTCCGTGACCTGAAAGGGGTATATCTGGCATTCGAAAGGCTTTTCAGCATCCAGCATACAACCCTTTTCAGTATCCAGAAGCGGACACAGGAACAAATCATATTTGTCAGTTTCCCGAATCCGGAACAAACAAGACTCTTTTCCCTTTGCAACAAATTCAGCATCAGGGAGAAGCATTTCCGCTTTTTGGCGCACATCCGCACTCAAAGCAGGTTGTTCCCATATGTCATATCTGCTGAAAATACAACATTCTCCGCATTTTGCGCAGTCCTCACGACTTAACAGTTTCGTCAGCATCATTTATCACCCATTATCATTATAACATATTCGTGAGAGTTTGTCCAGAAAAATTTACATTAAATAATTTTTCTCAAAAAATATAAAAAACTTAGTGACAAAAGGCATCAATTATGGTATAATAGTATCAGGTCATTACAAGGAGGGTGAAAGAGAAATGATTTTGAGTGTCAGCAGACGGACAGACATTCCGGCATTTTTCGCCGACTGGTTTTATGAAAGAATCAAGGAGGGATATGTCTGTGTAAGAAACCCGATGAATCCGCATCAGGTCAGCAAAATTCCCGTCACAAGGGAATTGACGGATTGTATCGTATTCTGGACAAAAAACCCAGAACCCATGCTGAAACGTCTGGACGAATTGAAAGGATACGACTATTATTTTCAATACACCATGAACGGCTACGGAAATGATGTAGAACCGCACATACCTCCGCTTGAAAAGCGGATGGAGACATTTCGGATGCTTTCCGAGCGTATCGGGAAAGAAAAAGTGATATGGAGATATGACCCGATTTTATTCAGCAACACTTACACATGGGAAGGACACCTGAAAGAAATAGAATACATTGCCCAGAATATCGGAGAATATACGGAAAAATGCGTATTCAGTTTCGTGGATATTTACCAGAGCAAAAACTTAAAAAATATACGCCATTTAGGAAACCGGAATCTTTCAGAATCAGAGATGGAACAATTCCTGACGGAGCTGGTAAAAATTGCCGGAAAGTACAATCTGAAATTAGCGACCTGTGCAGAAGCGGTTGATTTGGAGCGTTTTGGAATCGGGCACAACAGCTGTATAGACGGAAATCTGATTTCCAGAATTACCGGATGGGAATTGAAGACGAAGCCTGACGGGCAAAGGGAACATTGTCAATGTGTAAAATGTGAAGAAATTGGAACATATGACACATGCCCTCATGGCTGTGTATATTGTTACGCCAATTTCAGACCGGAGCATGTGAGGGAAAAATTAAAAAAATATGATGTACATTCCCCGATATTATGTGACAGCATTGACCCAGAGAATGACAAAGTGACAGAAAGACCGGTAAAATCATTGAAACTGCGCAGAATTGAGCCGAATTCTGACGACGGCTCAGAACAGCTTGCATTATTTTAAAAGAGGAGTGAAACCATGCCGAATTTAGAACGAATTTGGGAATATTTCCGAACCATCGCCGAAGTAACAGGCAGGGACGAAAAAGGAGAAAAAAAGAATTATTCGCTGGAATTCTTTTTTGAGCAGATTCAGCCGGAAAATTTTTCTCCGTTGATGAAAGCCTTTTTCGGAGATGAAACCGCCATGCAAACACTGGAATTCAGCAATCCCCTGCCGTCAACAGCGCAGATTTTAAGGGATTCAAGCCAGAAGACACCGCCCTATGAAGCGCAGTGCAAAGCCATTGCCCACGCTATGGCGGATTCTGTTTCCCTGATACAAGGACCTCCCGGAACAGGAAAAACGGAAATGATATTGAATTTACTTTCATGTATCCGGAAGCAATACCCCACCGCCAAAGTAGCAGTAGTTTCCTCGAATAATGAAGCAATCCAGAACATCACGGACAAAATCGCCGAAGGTTCTGACGAAATGACAAAGGAATTACAGAAAAGCTATGCCCCCTTAGGCGCAAAATCAAAGCGCACAGCATTCAGAGAAGCATTGCAATTCGAGAACAGGGACACCAGTTTTTTCCGGAAAGAGGATAAAATTGCACCTTCCCTGTTTTTGCAGTACCCGATTTTTTCAAGCACCATCCATTCATTGAGGAAGATATTCACGCCTGATTTTCATAATGAATTTGATTATGTCATCATGGATGAATGCTCACAGATTGGCATATTATTGGGATTGATAGCAATGAGTTGTGCAAAGCATCTTGTTTTGATAGGTGACAAGGAACAGCTTGCTCCCGTCTACATCAACAAACTGATTGACCCCGTCAACGAGCAATTCAAGGATGTAGAAGACGTATTCAAGGAGCACGAAGAAAAAAGTTTCCTGAGCGTATGCGAAACGATATTCAAAGGGAACATTCACCCCATAATGCTGGACAGTCATTTCCGTTGTCATCCGTCAATTATTGAATTCTGCAATCGTTACATATATGATAATCAGCTGAAAATTATGACAAAGCGGAATGATACTCAATTTGCAATCCGTGTGCTGTGGTATGAAGGCGATTATTACGAACGAGGAAAGAAAGTCTATTTGGAAGAACAAAAGCAATATGAAAACGACATCTTAAACTGGAAGCAGATAAAAATTTTCATTCAGGAAGAATGGGAAGACCTGAAAGAGCGAATGTTGAAAAATCCACATATGAGTGTGTGCATCCTTTCGCCGTATAAAAAACAGCTCCGCATATTGCAGAAAGAGTTACTTTCCATGCCTGACGTGAAAGAATTCATGAAAGAAATCCATCTCGAAAGCGAAAGCCAGTTCACAGAAACGCTACCCCAGTTGACAATACATTCCTCACAAGGTCGGGGCTATGATGTTGTATATTTAATGCCGGTGGAAGATTGCAGTTATGACAGAATGTGGGCATGGTCACAGCGCAGGCGCATGATAAACGTAGCTGTTTCGAGAGCGAAAAAGGAACTCCGTGTGATTACGTCAAGCCAGTGGTTGCCGGAATCGATACAGCAGGAATACACAGGACACATTCTGAAACTCCGCAAGCCGGACGACCCCGAGGAAGAAAAAAATCAGTTATTTGTGAAAAAGCTGATGGATTATATAGCGGAGTGCAATGTAAATGACCCGATATTTGGTTTTCACCGTTCAGAAATTGAATCGGTATTTGATTCTGTGCCGTGGTATCGGCAGGAGCACCGGATAGATGAAAATTCCTCTGCTCCGGAAAGGTGTATGCTGGATGCATTGAGAGAAGAATTTCCGGAATACCAGATTTACAGGGAATTTCCTCTTTCATATTTGACGAAAAATGCAGAAATTCCGCAAAGTGAAGAATTTTCGGAAGAGGACTTGCAGAAATATCGTGAACTTGCCAGAATCGACATTGTGATATGTGATAAGAATCGTGTATTGATGGCAATTGAAGTAGACGGCGCACATCACCGCATGGAAAATGAAACCATCATGCAGAATGATGCCAGAAAGGATTTATGGATGAAAGCAGTTGAAAATTTAAAGTTTTCACGTTATCCCACCAATGGCACAACCTCAGATGAAATGGAACAAATTCGAAGTGAAATTTCTTCAGTTGACGGCATGGAAATTGATGCACAGGACATTCAGAAGCAGAAAGCAGAAGAACAGAAGAGAAAATTAGCAGAATATTACCATAATTTCATCACACACAATCTGAAACAAGTGCAGTCGCACATCACAGAAGAGGGGCAAAATTTAGAAATGGATGCAAAATTGCTTCGTGTCATCCAGAGTTTAAACTACATCAAGCCGACTTCCCTCAATGCAGATTATTCTGATGCCCTCACCGATGCATATTATTTCACACGCTATGGAATGGCGTATGCATTTGAATATGTGATGCTTCATGAAGCGGTATTCCGCATAGCAATGCACCGCACGAACACACTATATCACGGAGTATATTCATTTGGGTGTGGTTCGTTGATGGATGCATGGTCAATGGCATATGCAAAATGCAAACTTATCCGGCAGAATCCGCAGTATGAAAATATGAAGATGATTTATCGGGGAATTGATTTGTCCCAATGGAAGGAATTTGTAATCCAACCGCCGCATTGTGGAAAGCGTTCGACCGAAAATTTCAGTGAATTATTTGAGCGCAGAATCTGTTTTGTACAAATGGGAGCTGATAAATATTTAGAATCCTGTGCAGGTACTTTAAATTATGATACGCTGTTTTTCCCAAAAATCTTGAACGAACTGAATGACACAATAGTTGACAGTATCGCACAGGCACTGGAAAAAATCACTCTTAACCCGAGAGCGCAGGAATATTATCTTTGCATTTCCCATTCCAAGACCAAAGCAGAAGACGACATGAAAAAAGTGGAAAAAATCATCAATGCCCTGAGAAAGAATGCAGAACAGAACGGATTTACTTTTGAAGTACAGGACGATTTACAGCAGATTTTAGGGGAAGAATATCAGGAATGGCTTGCAGATTACACGCTTCCGGATGCACAGCCTATCTGTAATACCGTCGGAAACCTCCATTATTATACATTCACTGATTACGAAAGCCATTTCCTTGATGAGAATGGCAAGCCCAGAAGAGAAACGAGAAAAATCGCAGACATGCCGGAAATCGGGAATGATTTCAGCCACTCCGAAAATGACGAATATTTCAGCAGGCATAGAATTTCGGAAATGGAAAAATCTTACAGAAAAGCATTCAATACAAGCGGAGTGCGTTCCCCCATCACCAGAGTAGGACTGATAGCCTTTCAGATAGTCCGCCTTGTGAAAAATTCCTGATTTTAGAAAAAATTGATAAAAAAATTAAAATAGCCCTTGACTTTTATGTAAAAATGTGATATACTATATCATAGTGTTAGTGTTGATTCTGGATAAATTTTCCGGATGCAGAAACATTGATGCTGAAAAAATTTTTTATCTTGAAGGAGAAGAAAAAATGGCAGAGTTAAATTTTGATACCTTTGATATGTACGAATTCGAGTATCAGGGCAACCAGATTGTTGTAGAGAACAACGAATTGAAAGCGACTATGGAGCTGAAAATCAATGGTGAAGTAAAAGACACCGCCAAGGGCATTCAGGCAGCAACAGGAATCGCAAAGTTAGAGGGCAAGCTTCCCACAGGTGAAATTGTTGTTGCAAAAATCCAGAAAATCAAGCTCGGCGACAGCGAGTGCAAAGTAACTGTAAACGGTGCACCCCTTGCCCTGAAGGATTCATGCCACGGCAAGAAAGACCTCGTAGAGGGAGCTGCTGACGCTGCCAAGGGCGCAGTTGACAAGGTAAAGGGAGCAGTGAAGAAGGACTGATTTCTGACCAGCAGGAATTAACGAGAAAAACACGCTCTGGAATTTCCGGAGCGTGTCTCTTTTTGTCATAAATTCAGTTTTCAGGAGAAACGGACAAATTCACTGATTTCGTTCTTTCATAGCCCTGTCAATAGCACGACCGGCATCACGTTTCGCAGCATCCGCCCTCTTGTCATAGAGTTTTTTACCCTTGCAGAGTCCAAGCTGAACCTTGACACGGGAATCCTTGAAATATAGGGACAGCGGAACGAGGGTTAATCCCTCCTGTTTGATTTTCCCATAGAGGCGGAGAATTTCGGCTTTATGCATGAGCAGTCTCCGCACACGCAGGGGGTCACGGTTGTAAATATTTCCTTTTTCGTAAGGAGAAATATGCATTTGTTTGATGAACATTTCCCCGTTTTCGATACTGCACCAGCTGTCTTTGAGGTTGACACTTCCCTGACGGATAGACTTTACCTCTGTTCCGGTGAGTTCGATACCAGCCTCGAAATCCTCCAGCACGAAATATTCATGCCGAGCCTGACGATTTTCGGCAATTCGTTTTGTACCCTTTGTACGCATGGAATCAGCCCCCCATCAAGAAGAGATTACACATCAAATTCGTCGCTGTCGAAACTGTCCGAAATTTCCACATTCAGTTCATCCATCGCATTGAGCAATTTTTTCAGCATCACAAGTTCATCAAGGGTCATTGTGACACCCTTCCCCATTCTGGAGTGGTCGGGAGACCATTCCCGCAGGTCATATTTAGCCTCACGGTCATTCCAGCTGACCATGTTCAGCTCCTTGGACCATCCACGGGCACTTTCCCCGATAGAACCGATTTCTCTTGTGATTTCGTACTTTAATTCAGCCATTTTGAAAAGCTCCTTTCAGAATTGTGATTCATCTTCAATATATGCATGTAATGCGTTGAGCTGTTGTGTCATAACAGCATAGCCCTGCGCATACAGTGCCATCAATTTGGAAACATCTTTTTCCGTCCGTCCTACATTGAGTGTGTCCTCTGGTGCAATGACGTAAACATCTCCGTTTTGTTCCAGTCTGGCGAGTTCATCAATGCTGGCATTATACCGCTCATGTCGGTTGCGGATTTGTTCAGCATAAGCCGGATATTTTTTCTGATAATATTTCACAGCGTAATCAGTAGCGGACTCTGATTTTTTCCGATAAGAGCGTTCTCTGGTAAGAACCACAACCACCCTGTCACAGCCATCCTCAATCGCTTTACGGAAAGGGATAGAATCAGCAATACCCCCGTCAGCATAAAGATTTCCGTCAATGGAAATTGGCTTGAACAATAGTGGAAGTGCACAGGAAGCCTGCAAAACCTTCCATTTAGGGTCATCAACAGGCACAGGTAGATATTCTGCCTGACCGGTTTTCATATTAGTGACAACAGCAATAGTCTCCCCCTGAAAACTGCGTAAAGTCTCATAATCGACTGGAAGTAAATGATTAGGGATTGTCTCAAACACATATTTAAGGTTATAATAAGAACGGTTGAAAGGATTTATCCGGTGAATCATTCCCATATAGCGAGGACTCCCGACATATTGCCGGAGCATTTCACGGTTTCGCCCCTTTTGTCTTGCAACATATGACATACCATAAGTAATGCCGGCAGATGTACCAATCACATAATCTGCATAAATTTTTGCATCAAGCAGGGCATCCGTCACACCGCACGAAAAAATAGTCCGATGAGCACCCCCTTCTAAAACCAAACCGATTTTCAAACCTTGTCACCTCACTGTACAAATCACGCTCTTTTTCTAGTATAGCATATTTTAAGGTGTTTGTCAAGAAAATTTTATGGATTTGGTTTTTACAAAACATTGCTATAAACGGCTTACTAAAGTAACCGCCAACTACACTGAACTATTATTCAAGATTTTTCAGGGGAAATTTGACTTCCCAATTACCTTTTAAAATTTCTCCGCCTGTGACATATTCCGCATAAACCTGATAATTTTTCAGCTCCTCAGGCTTGACTTCAAAAAAAGTTTCGAAATATTCACTGCTGGTTTCTTTCCAACTTACAGTGAAAGATTCCAGAATATCGCCGTTTTCTGCTACTAAATAATATCCGATATGTGAATTTCCATTCCAGTTTTCAATACAATTCTGAATGTGCAAATAGCCGTTTTTCCAGCCGATTCCTGTCAATTGGATTTCGTCAATGAAATCCTGCGGAGTTTGCGGAACAAGATATTCCGCTGAATATTCATCAAAATATATTGTTCCTGTTCCTCCGCTTCCGTGACCTTTTTCGTTTAAAAAAGCCCCTGAAACGGTTTTCGGATTGTAATCGACCTGTGTCAAATCAATGGGAACAGGGACTTTTTCACGGACAAAATTCATTCCATACATAATTTCAGAGACGGAAAAACTCAGTGTATCGCCCCAAAATTTTCCTGCATTGGGTTCATGAGTAAAAATATGGTATCGTCTTTTTTGGGTTTCAGGGTCATAGCCCAATCCAGCGCAACCATATGACGACATATCAAAATAGATGGGACGGATAATATGATAACTGTCGTTCAGACCTGCGGATTTTGAAATTCTGTCGCCTTCGAGGTCTTTCAGGGAAATGATAAATTCAGCATCGTCGCCATTGATATAGACCGCTTCGACTGTCATTTGAATGCCCTGACTGACATCACTCATCATCACGGGGCTGAATAATGCCCCTACTCTGGGCGAAATCGAATACAACATATCCCGAAATTCTGCGCTGTTATCAGATGCCACTGTCAGGGTCGTGGAACTCAACGCCACAATCAGGGCTGTCAATATCGCTGTTCGGGCTGGCTTCGGAAGTCTGGAAAATTTGCCAAATATTGACTTTTGCGGTCTGGTCTGTTCAATAAGCTTGTCAACGGTTTTCGGATTTGGATGTAATTGCTCATTCATTTGGCGATATACTGCACTTTTCATGAAAATTCCTCCTTTAAGATTTCTTTCAGTTGCTCTCTTGCTCGGCTGAGCTGTTTTCGGACGGTATCCGGCTTTCTTCTCAATATTTCAGCGATTTCTTCTGTTTTGTACCCTTCATAATAGTGCAGGTGTATCACGTCCCGATATTTCGGCGGTAACTGCGATAACGCTTCTGAAAGCCGATTTTCTTCAGGTTCTTTGAAAATTTCGCCCTCTAATGGCACGAAATAGCGCATCCATGCAGATGTTAAATAGCTCTTGGCACAATTCGTTGTCACTTTCAGAAACCAGCGTTTTTCATGCTCTTCATTTTCGAATTGTGGTCGCTTTTTCAGGTAGCGTAAAAAGACTTCCTGAAATATGTCATCTGCATCTGCGTGCCGGCGGACGTGGGCGAATGCCATCCGATACACCATGTCTGCATATTTTCTGATGATTTCTTCATCATTTTGCATTTCTGTTCCCCCTTTCATCTGGTATACTTTTCAATTCGCCCGATTGTGACAGGAAATGAAAAATCCCCTGAATTTTTTTCAGGGGACTTTTGTTTATTCCGTTGTTCCGCCGAACATCGTATACCAGAATGAGAACGGCATTTCACTGTCACTGTAAAGCGTAAATAATACTTCCCATTCTTCATCAGATAACTGCAAATCAGGGTACGCTTCTTTCAGTGATTCCAGCTCCGAAATGGTCGGTTCTTCTGTCGGTTCTGTGGTGGGGTCAGCTGGGGGTTCGGTGGATGCTTCTGTTGGTTCTTCCGCTTCTGTCGGGGGTTCTGTGGTCTCTTGGGTGGGCGGTTCTTCCGGCTCGATGGGTTCGGGTTCTGCTGGCGGTTCGGTTTCTTCAATGATTTCGATTTCTACCCATTCAGTGGGGGCTTCCGTGGGTTCTATGTACTCTATCGTTTCCCGAATTGCTTCCGCAGTAGTGACAGGAACGGCAACTGTCGTCTGGATGGGCGGGGCGGTTGTTGCTATTGGGGGGGCTGTCGTTGAGATGGCGACGGTGGTCGTGTGGATGGGTTCTGTTTCTGGAATTGCTGTTGTTTCCGTCGTTTCCGGAACGGTCGCTTCTTTCGGGTCGGTGGAGGGGGGCGACACTGTGGTGGCTGCTGTTATGGATGTTGACGGGGCAGAAGGGGAGATTTCCGGCGAAGTTACTTCGGTCGTGGTCGGCGGTTCTGAACTCAGAATATCGCCGTTTTCGGGGTCGTTGGATGCGTTCATTGTGGGGAGATTTGAGGCGTATTCTGTATAACAATCTGTGGGCTGTTCGGGCTGGAAACGGTCAACTTTTTCGATATTGCTGTAAAGTGTCAGACCCAAGGCACAGGCGGTGCTCATTGCTACCACGGAAACGGCAAACTGCGTGCGCCGGATTTTCCGGCGGTATATTTTCGCTCCCTCTAACACATTATCTGTAATTTCATCATAAGTTTTCACCGCTGTATCCCTCCTTTTCGAGTATTTTTTTCAGCTGTTGCCTCGCCTGATAGGCGGTGGCAGTTGCCTGCTTTTCTGTACAGTGCATGATTCGGGCGGTTTCTTTCATGGAAAGGTTTTCAAAATACCGCAGATAGAGCACTTCTCTGTATTCCTGCTTTAACTGCATCATGGCACGATGCAACTGCTGTTGAGAATCTTCCAATGCCATTCTCTCTTCAATCGCTGCGGTTTCATCTTCGAATTCTTCGGCGGTTTCTGGTTCAATCAGAACAGACCGCTGATTCTTTTTCAGGGCATTGATTGCCATGTTACGGCATATCTTGAAAAGATACGCTTTCAACTGGTGTTCTTCCTGAAATTTCGGGCGTTTCACTGCGAGTTTAATCAATGCTTCCTGTGCAATGTCTTCTGCATCAGAAATGTTGTGCACATAGCCATTGGTGAACAAGAGCATACTATCCCAGTACATTTCAACGATTGTATGCATTTCTGCCTGATTTCCGTCGAGAAACCGAATATAACTTTCGATTCCCTTGTTCACTTCTGACCTCCCCTCGCAGTCCTTCCATCACATTAACAATCAAATTCCAAAAATATTGGAAATTTTCTTCAGAAAATTTCAGGCAACTGCTGAATTTGTGCAATTAAATATATTTTTAACTTTAGTTTTTGTACAAAATCCACATGTTCTTTTAACGCATCTGTAATGGTCTCTGGAAATGCACCGGCATTCCGTTATTCATGAAAATATCTACTTCTCCTTGAATTAACGGCAGAAAATAGGGAATGGCTGCATCTGTGACCTGATTCTGCTCCTGAGAAATCCATTCCACTGGAAAACGCTTTTCCAGATTTGCCGTGTTGGAGGCTTCTGTCATTTCAATGCTCACTGCATAAGGTACGTCACTCACACGGCGGAAATACATCATGATTCCTGTGTTTCCGTCAAGGGCGGTACAAAGTGCCTGTCTGCCGATTCGCTCCGCTTCGTCAATGTCTGTCTTGGAACAAATGTGTGAAGAGCATCTCTGCATTACATTCAACTCTACTGAACGGACTTTACAGCCGATTTCCTTTGCAACCAGATTTTCCAGAAATTTCCCGATTCCTGAAAGATATTTGTGTCCAAATACATCCGTTGCGCCGGACTGGAAATCCTCAATCCCTGCATTTTCTGCATTCAAGGCTACTCCCTCCGAAACAGCTACAATTACCGCTTTGTGCTTCGCCATTTCCTTCCGTATGTCTTCAATGAACTGCTCCGCTGAAAAATCGGATTCTGGTAAATATATCAAATGCGGTGCTTCTTCGCCGTTTGCACGCAATACGCACGTTGATGCTGCAAGCCATCCGCTGTGCCGTCCCATAATTTCAATAATGGTCACTGACGGAATACTATATACGCTGCTGTCACGGATGATTTCCTGTGTGGTAGCTGCGACATATTTCGCCGCTGAACCAAATCCAGGGGTATGGTCTGTGATGGGTAAATCATTGTCGATGGTCTTCGGAATTCCTACAATCTTGATGTCAGAACCAACATGTTTCATGTATGCGGAAAGCTTTACTACGGTATCCATTGAATCATTTCCGCCAATGTACAGGAAAATACTGATTCTGTGCGCTTTCAGTGTGCTGTGAATCTTCTCATATACTTCCGGTTCTTCTTCGTATGACGGCAGTTTATAACGGCATGAACCTAAAACGGTGGACGGTGTCTGTCGTAACAGCTCCATATCCCTGTTGGTGCGAATGATGGTCTTTAAGTTGATTAACTCGTCCCCAATCATCCCTTCAATTCCGTTGATTGACCCGAAAACTGCATCAATCTCCTCTGTCAAAAGTGCCTGACGGAATACCCCCACCAAACTCGCATTGATGGCGCAGGTGGGTCCTCCTGACTGTGCTACGGCAATATTCATAACTGCAATTCCTCCTATATATTTTATCGTGTTTGGACATTACCTCTTATATTATAACATAAATCAGTGCATTTGTCACTAGTTTTATGATATTTTTTTCAAATATTCCCTTTTGGAAAGGAAAATGAAAAATCTGTCCTGAAAGCAAGTGGACATCTTGCACAAAAAGATGCAAAAATTTTGAAATTTCTTTTGCTTGACAAAATCGGAAAAACGTGGTATAATAATAAAGCTGTCGGACGAGAGGACATCACGAAAGACAGCCCACAAAAATCAATCAAAAGTTTTTTGAAAAAAGTTTGAAAAAAGACTTGACAAATTCAAAAAAGTGTGGTATAATAAATGAGTTCGCTGATGAGCCGGACGGGAGTTATCGAGCACAGAGCGG
>DGHF01000155.1 GCA_002392545.1 Ruminococcus sp. UBA3855 | reverse complement strand
TCTGGTTCTGGTTCAGGTTCAACATAAGTTTCTGCAATGGGTTCATCTGTCCACTCTGTGCGGAGGTAGTCAATATTAGGGCCACCTTCCGGAGTGATGGAAGTAAGACGGATGGTATTATTTCCGGCTACGAGAGGAAGAACAATTGCACGCTCATTCCATACTGTCCAAGTTTCGGTTGACAGGAAATCCTGAATCCAGTAATCAGCATTATCATTGACCTGAATTTTCATTTGGCGGTTGTTCTTGCTTCCGTTAGCAATATTGAAAGTACAGAGGTAATTACCAGCAACAGGAACATTGACATTAAATTCCACGAAACTGCCGACAGTATTATCAAGATTCAGGTAATTTTTGGAAGTGAAACCAGCGTTAGTATCTTCTTTCCAGCCTCTTGTGAAAGTAGCATCTGTTGCATAGTAAACATTTTTTCCGGTTGCCTTGCTGACAATATTTCCCTTGCCATGAACGAAATCTGTGAGGATTTTCACATCATCCGCATTGATGGAAGTATCACCATTGAGGTCGGAAACTCTGCGGTTTTCGTGGGAAATGGTATCTTGTTTGAGCTGGCGTTTCATCAAGGCAACGTCAATGACATTCACAACGCCGTCACCGTTCAAATCGCCCTGAATGACTTCGCTTTCACTTTCAGTTACAGCATCAATGAACCATGTCTGACAAGCATGACCATTTCTTTCCCATTCCTGAGCGTTTGCTTTTTCGTCATTGGATGCACCGATGATTTCGACTGCGCTCTTGTCGTTGGTTACTTTGGTAGCAATAACATAACTGCCGTTGTCCTGCTGAATGAACTTATACAATTGAGCATCCGCACCGGTTGCGCTCCATGTACCAATATTCGTGCCATTGGTGGCATTATTATAGGCAACGTCAAGGAGCTGTGAACCGTCTCCGGCGCAGTTATAGATATAGTAATAGCCATCAGAAGCCGGAACAGCCTTCCAGAGGGCTTTTTTGTTGTTGATGTCGGGTGATTCCGTCTGTGAGACATTTCCGCCGTCCTTTGGGTCGCCTTCAATGGAAAGATATTTTCCAGAATTGCCGTTTCTCAGCATGAAAGTAGTACCTTCTGAAATGGCAGCTCCTTCTTCGGGCTGTTTGAAGACCAGCTCCGCCATCAATTCAGCCAGTTTGCTAGAGCCTTTCAAACTCTGATGCAAGTCGTCATTATCTGCGTAGTATTCCGTCATTCCGTCATATCCGAGAGTCAAGCCGAAATCCTGCCAAGCGTTGAAAAGGTCAATGACTTTCACATTTTCAGAAGCCCCGATTGCATCCAGCTGACCGCCGAACCATCTTCCGGAGAGCAATTTCTCACGGCTCAAGTCGCCATGTCTGCCCTGCTGTTTTACAAGATAAACAGTCATTCCCTTAGCTTTGGCTTTCTGAACCATATCCGTGACATAGCTTGTGTATTCATCAGCATTGGAATAGTTGGTGTCATTGATACCAATGGAAATGATGTAATAGTCTCCTGCTTTTCCGTAGGTTTCAATCGGAACAAACTGACCGCCATCTACAAATCCCTTAGCATACTGACCGGAAGTCGCCATATTGCGAATCTGATAATTTTCAACAGATGTTCCCTTGAGGTAGTTTCCGATTAACTGCCCCCATCCGTGCTGGGCGGTATCTGCCTGATTGTAATAATTGGCTACGGTGGAATCACCACAAATCCAGATAGTAGGATTCATTGTGCCAGTGTTGTTAATCTGCTTGATTTCGACAGCAGAAATGGAACGCTGACCGTTTGCAATACCAGTAACAGCCTGAATATTCAGCTGACCATCTGTGACAGGAATCTGAACGGTTTCTGTCGCATTCAGTCGGGTGAGGTTCATCATCTGGAGCATACCCTCCATTTTGATGGAACATCTGGGCGCATTGCCTACAGTGACTTTGACTTCATAAAGACCCTTTGGCAAGTCTACACTAAATGTATTGGAAGCATCATCTGAATTGAATGAAACAGCGTCACTTCCTGCACCGCTTCCGCCTGCGTTCACGTCGGAAACGTTTCCGGTCTGTGCGAAACCATAACCGAGGGAACTGCTGTAAGCTGTTCCTGCGGTGACTCCGGTAAAGCCGGAAGAAGTACCGCCGTTACCGAAATCGAATTTCCAGTCGGTTGTTGCTGCCGAAGCAGTTAGAGTATTGGTTGTGAGCATATCTGCCGAAAGTGCCGGAACTGCCATTGCACAGGCGAGAAATGCACTTAAAATTCTGGATTTCAGAGATTTTGATTTCATCTGTTTTCCTCCTTTGTAGGTGAAATTGTGAACAAACAATGTCTTTATTCTATATTTTACCTGAAAAGAAGATGAATTTCAATGAACAAAAATATTTTTAACTGGTTTTTAATCGTGCAACATCAGCGATTTACACATTTTTGTCAGAAAAATTTCGAAAACGTTTATATATTGTGAAAGTAAGCAAACAAATTCATAAACAGTTCATTATTTAGAGGAAAACAAAACCGGCGAATCAATCGCCGATTTGATAGTGAATAAATGTCGAAAGAAATCAAGCAGTTTTTTTCAAGATATTTTCGATTAACTGCTATCAGAATTTCTTTGGAGGTGCTTTTTTAAATGATATTTTTTCAATTTTTTGACAAATCCATCTAATTTCTATACGGAAACAGAGTTATTTGTTGACATTTACCTGAATTTGTGGTATAATGATGGTGATTATTCTGACAGCGATTGTTGCGGTTGCTTATGCAATTTCATATTTCTATGATAAATTCGGAAGCTTTACTGTGCGGATTGATAAATATGATATGGTAAGACAGGGGCTGGCATTGTCGGAAACCCCTGATTATGAGATAGCCAATGCCAGACTGGATGCGGATATTGTCAACGATATGACAAATATCAGCGGTGAAGATTTACCGCCCAATATTGACATGATTAACGGCGCACATAACGGTGAAAGCTATATCGCCTATACCTTCTATCTTATCAATTCCGGCGATGATACTCTCACCTATACAGGAGAAATGTCAATTGAAAATGTCACAAAAGGCGTAGACGAGGCTATCCGTGTCGCAGTGTATCTCAATGGAGAACGCACGGTATACGGAAAGACCAAATCCAACGGAACAGGCAAAGAAAGCGACTGTGACAGTGAATTTGCCTCTTCCACCATTGTCATGATGACCAGCCATGAAAAATTCGAACCGAAGGCAAAAGATAAATATACTGTTGTTGTCTGGCTGGAAGGAAATGACCCTGACTGCACTGATGCAATTATCGGTGGCACTTTAAAACTTGGTATGGATTTCCGTATCACGGAATCCACATAAATTTATTTGTAAGGAGTATTAGGAAAAAAGTACTGAAAGCGATAGTCAATGTCTTTTCATGGATAATATTGATATTTGCATTGCTGGTGACAATTCTGGTATTTTCCTCAGGAAGAAACAACGGCGTTGCAAATTTATTCGGGTACATCCCTTTGACTGTCGAATCTGACTCTATGATGCCGACATTCGGACAGGGTGACTTCTGATACCAATGGTCATTTTCTTCCTCTTTGAGCTGTATAAATTTATTCATCTAATTATAATAATGATATTAACCTGATTCTGCTCAATGAAATGAATATTGCTCGTGTCGAATATTATTTTGCTGAAATGCTTTCCATCCTTGAAATGCCGAACGTAGCAGAATGGGAACTGGACATTGTGCCCAATGTATGGAGTACTGACCCGATTAAACTTGACCACGGAAAAATTGTCATCCCTCAAAATATCTGGTACATTGGCACAGCGAATAACGACGACTCCACCTATGCAATTTCTGATAAGGTTTATGACCGTGCACAGCCTATCAACCTCGATACAACTATTGCCCTTTCAAGGAAAATTACTGTGGAATCTGTCAAGCATCTGGCACAGCATACAGACCTGATTCAAAGTGTTGACCTCAAAACAGGGAAAATTACCCCATCCAAGATTCTGAACGTCCACAAGGAAGAAAGCCTGATGACGTATGAAAATAAGTTCGTCAATACACTGATTGACAGACTTTATATTTTCATCAATACACGCTATGAAAAGCTTGCACAGGTTTCCAAGGATGAGCAGGCTTATACATTAGGATATGAAACCTCTGTAGAAGACGGTTCGGGCGGACACATCAAATTAGAGCTGAAAATTGAAAGCATTTCCAGCCTTGATTCTTATGATGCAAGCGGATACACTGTCTGGCAACGTGTCGAGAAGCTGAAAACCGTCATAGAAGGTTACAAGGGTTCGGAACTCTGTACAACATTAGGAAATACTTATATCCGCCCGCCTGTCATGAGAACGAATGCCATCATGAAAAATGTCGATTTGAAAGCCTGTCTGACATTATGGCAGTATATTGAAAGCTATGACAAGGCAGGCTATGAAATCAATATTGAAGACACCGTTTCAGGAAATCTATCGGGAATATTCCTATAATCCTATTTATCTCATTCCAAGGCTTATCATGTATCTCCTCGCCATCCTCTTCAATTTGATTCCGGAAGATACCGATAACCCCGACTTGATTAAAAAACTCGAAGTCATCAAGGAACAGAAACGCATTGCCGAAATCGAAAAAGAAAAACAGCGTCTGGCGCAGGAACATTACCAGCCGGAACAGGAAGGAGGCGAACAGGATTGACTCAGGAACAACTCATGAAAAAGAAAATGCACAGGTCTGTTGTCTGGTCAGTCATTACCACAATCGCACTGCTGATTTTCATTGGCTTGTACATCGACGAAACAAGGAGAGTTCAGGAAACCTATCGGGCGCAGTTCAATGCCAATCTGGCTCATACCGCCGATTCCGTTGACTCCTATATCCACGCTGAAGGAGATTTCGAGCTGAAATACCGCCGTATCATCAGCGATATGAGCAGTGCCGACAGTTTCGCCTTCCTACTCAAACACCTCTCGGAAGAACAGAAAATTATGGTCAATGAACTTCATACCTGTTTGCTGAAATACCCCGAACAGATGAAAGAACCCGAACGCATGGAGGCTCTCTTAGATACCGTCACAGACCTGCAAGCCAACCTTGACAAAGGCTTTCAGGAAGCCAAAGAAATTGTGGATTCTATCGACAGGAAAGGACACTGATAATTATGAGTAAATGGAGCGAAAAACAAAAGCTGAAAAAAGAAATCAAAATCTGTATGCAGACTATTGAGAAAATCGAGCGCAAACGCTCCCGTTCTCAGTCTGCCCTTGTTCAGGCGGTGCTCTTGCAGGAAACACCCGATGAACGTGATGTGGAATGGTTCAACAAGTACACAGGCGAAATTACCGCCTGCCGTAATCACATGACGGAACTCAAAAAGAAATTGGAATCTCTTGGCTGAATCATTCAGGCGGTGCATCCGGAATTTGCACCGCCTTTTTTGCAATTTTCGAAAATATTTACAGTAAGTATAATACCATCAAATTTTAACAAAACGATTTCGTCAAAATAACTAATAATAGTACTTTTAAGCGGTATAATAAGAATATAAATTGACGGCGTGCAATTGATAATCCTCTCCCATTTTTTTGGTGAGACTCGAAAGGTGAAAGGTGGTTATTATGACAGCTAAAGTAAATAAAAATAATTCCGCAAGGAAAAAATTGATTCCTGCGATTGCTATGTTGACCGTGTCCGCTATGACACTCGCTTCCTCTACTTATCTTTTGCGAACACTACCACTGACAAAAGCATTTTATTTCGTAGAATTGGGGTAATTCGGAGCTGATTGTAACGAAATGAAGGGGGAAAAAACCAACCACTGACTTTCTTTCTGTCCACAGATGAGAAACAGATTACCGTGTGCGGAATATCAGTCTTCGCCGTAAAGGGGCTTAAACGGCTCATAGAGCGATGATAGGAATAAGGGTATAAGTTATATGATTGGAAGGTTCAGAACGGCTTACAGGGCATTCTGGTGCGTTCTGGAGGCATTCAGAACTTTTCAAAACTTTCAAACTATTTTTCAGCTGAACTTTCAATGCTTTGTCAGTGGTAGCGTTCGCTAAACATCTCTATACCAATCTACTGACAGCCAATTCTTATGACAACCAATTTTTTCCGGATTGAGAGTTGTGGGAACTGTGCAGAAACAGAAAAAAGCACGTGCCAGAAGGCAAGTGCAAAAGTTCTCTGTAATTCATCATTCTGCGACTTTCCAGTCAGCAAGTTTTCTTTCTTTGGAGTCGAAGGACACACCGATTTTGAAAAGTTTTCTCTTATCTGCTGCAAATGAGAGCTTATAATCTTTTGTGTCAATCTGCTTTAAAGCCTCCTCTGCTGTTTTATCC
>DGHF01000079.1 GCA_002392545.1 Ruminococcus sp. UBA3855 | reverse complement strand
ACAAATTATCAATGCCGTTGACAAGGTTCTGCATGAGGTCATGTCCCCAACTCCACGAAGAATTGACTTTTTCAATCACTCTGTCCTGCACGGCATTCATTGCATCACGGACGGTATCATGCACCGCCCATACTCTATCGCCGATACCGTTTTTCATATTTTCCCAAATATCGAAAACAGAATTTTTAATTGCAGTATTGATATTTGTAATATTATTTTTGGATTCGTTCCAGACAGAAGAAATATTATTTCTCACCGTATTCAGAATATCAGAAATGGTTCTGCTGATACTGTCCCATGCATTTTTAGTTTCATTTTTGATTGTAGTATAAATTGATATAATAAGTGACTGAACAGCTTTTAAAGCGGCTGAAACATTGGACTGCACGGATTTCAGCGATTTGGAAGTGGTATTTTCAATATTGCTGATACTTGAATTTACAGAAGAAAGAATTGCTCTCAGCGTTTTATCCGTGAAATTTTGCAGAGCAGTCAGAACAGAATTTATCTTGTTCTGGATATTGTTCATATTCTGCGAAATATCCGCAGAAATCCTGTTTGATGTCGTGGAAATGATACTGCCTACTTCATTCCAGACTGCTGAAACACAAGTCTGTACACTTGACAAAGATGAACGGATGATTTCAGAAATTCCCGTCCAGCTTTCAGCAATTATTGATTTGATGTTTTCAAGAGCCGTTCTGACTGCTGTACCTGTCTGATTCCAGGCATCTGTAATTGTTGCAGAGATAATTTCTGTGAAGTTTCTGATACTTTCGGAAATTACCTCCCATATCTGAGCCAGCGTTTCACGGATTTTTTCCATGATGGAAACTGTAAACTGAACAAGTTGTTCTTCTACAATACTTTGATTATTTGTGATACCGTCAGCCAGTCCCTGCATGAAGTCAGGCATCCAAGATTCAAAATCGGCAAGAGGTCCTTCATCCGGCACGGAGAAGTGCAGAAAAGAACGGATTGTATCTGCAACACCTGTGACTGCATCTGCAACATTCTGAATACAGCTTCTGATACCGTTTACAATTCCATTGATGATGTCTGCACCCCATGAAAATGCCTGTGATGCAAGATTTTTGATGAAATCCACCGCAATATTGAAACCGTTCACAATAGTGTCTTTGATTACTGTAATTTTCTGTGATACAGCGGATTTGATATTTTCCCAGATATTTGAGAGGAATGTTTTCATGCTGTTCATCACAGAGGTGACTGTGCTTTGAATTTTATTCCAAATGTTGGATACCACATTAAAAATCGAATTTAAAACAGAAGAAATAAAACCGCTGACAGCGTTCCATACGGAGGTCACAGCGGATTTTATGGCATTCAGCACAGTGGAAATATGTGTGCTGATACTGTCCCAGATACTTTGTACTACAGACCAAACTGCATTCAAAATTCCCGAAATAAAGTCAGATATTGCATTCCATACAGTTTCAATTATGCCCCTGATTGTATCCATCACTGCGGAAATTGTATCAGAAACGGCATTCCAGACCGTTTCAAAAAAGCTCCTGATGCCCTCTAAAATTGGTGTGAGAAAAGCAACAATCGCATTCCAGACAACCGAAATTTTTTCATGAATCCAGTCCATCGCCCTGCCGATTAAGATTTGAATCGCCATAAAAATGGTTTCAAACAAATACTTGAAAGCATCCAGCAGAGGAGAAATGAAGTCATAAATCGTCTGCCATACTGTAGAAACAGTCGTCCAGATAGTATTCAAAACCGTGGAAATTACGTTATAAACGGCATTCCACACCATTTCAATAACAGTTTTTATCATGTTGATTTTTGCAGTGACATCATTGTAAATCGCTGTCCAGATAGCAACAAAAAAGTCCCTGATTCCCGTCCATATCGAAAAGAAAAAGTCAGCAATTCCTGACATTACACCGGAAACAAAATTTGAAATATTTGTCCATATAATAACAAAAAATTCCTTGATGCCCGTCCAGACATCTGTCCAGAACTGCTTTATCGTTCCGAGGTCTGTGCCGAAAATGTCACAGAGCATATTCAGAACATTTCTCAGCGTATCCGCCAAGAAATTTAATACATTGATAAAAATTCCTTTGATTCCGTTCCAGACCTTATCCCAGTCACCTGTAAAAATGCCAATGAACACATCCAGTATATTCAAAATAATATCGGTTACTGCCTTGAAAATATCCGCTATTTCCTGAAAAACGCCCTCAAACACAGGAGCTAAGAAATTACAAAGTCCGTCCCATACAGTTTTTATGACTTCTGCAATGTCCTTGAAATTGAAGCCGAGTCCATTCAGCCTGTCAACGATGCCTTGTGTAAAATTCTGGAAGATATTTTTTATCTGCTCCCAAATTGCAGTGATTTTGTTCCGGAACTCCTCATTTGTATTCCAGAGGTGAACGAATGCCGCCACAAGTACAGCAATTACTGCAACAATGGCGACTACCGGCGCACTAATACCGCCAATTGCGGCACTGACGGCAGAAAATGCAGACTTTACTTTTGTCAGGATTGACGGGATTTTCGAGACAACCTGCATCATTTTGCCGACCGTGGATATGGTTTTTCCCACACCAATCAGCAACGGACCTATCGCCGCCGCAATGAGTGCAATTTTCAGAATGGTTTCTTTTGTAGCAGATGACAATTGATTCAGTTTATCCACAAGTGCCTAAATTTTGGAAACAATTGCACGGATAGTCGGCATCAGCATATCACCGAAAGAAATCGCAAGTTCCTGTAACTGTGATTTCAGAATTGTGATTTGTCCGTTGAGATTGTCCTGCATGGTTTCCGCCATATTTTGTGCAGTGCCGTCACAGCTGTAAATTGCATCAGTCAGCTTGTTGTAATCTGACTCACTTGCATTGATAATTGCCAGCATACCGGACATATTTTGCTTGCCGAAAATTGCCGCCGCTGCCTGCATCTGTTCCGCCTGTGCCAAGCCTTCCGTTGTGGTAGACAGTTCTGCCACAATATCGTCAAAATCACGGGCATTTCCGTCCGCATCTGTCAGTTCAACATTAACCCTGCCCATTTTCTCACGGAGAACTTCTATAATTTCACCGAGTGACCGCATATTGCCGTCAGAATCAGCCATGAGCGTATTCGCACCGGCGATTTCCTCCGATACACCCGCTTGTTCCCTTTCAAGTGTCTCCTGTGCCTGCACAAGTTTCAGCTGTGCTTTTTCGTAGTTATTGCTTGCAATCTGCGCCTGTGAACTGCCTTCGCCGTATTTTTCAATGGCATCATTCAGCTTGATTTGTGCATTATCCAAATCAAGAGTAGCTTTCTGAACAGCATTTTCAGCTTTTTCAACCTTTTCAAAGTCGATTTTCTGAATGGTTTCTGTTGAAATAAAGCCTAATTTTTGCATTGCCGCTGCCTGCTGTTTGGTCGGCTTGGTGAGGTTGACAAGAGCATTTTTCAGCGAATTTCCGGCTTGACTGCCCTTGATGCCTGCATTCGCCATCAAGCCTAAAGCAATCGACAAATCCTCTGTACTTGCACCCATTGCACCTGCCACA
>DGHF01000060.1 GCA_002392545.1 Ruminococcus sp. UBA3855 | reverse complement strand
TCAAAACGGACTTCCACGCCGAGTTCTTTCAGATGTCTGACTGTTTTCAGCAAATCAACGGTATTTCTCGCAAATCTGGAAATGCTCTTGCAAAGTACAATATTGATTTTTCCGGCTTCGCAGTCAGCAATCAGACGCTGGAATTCCAGTCTTTTCTGAATGCTCGTGCCTGTCACAAATTTGTCAGCGTACACTCCGGCATATTCCCATTCCGGATTTTTCTGAATCAGTTCACTGAAATAGCTGATTTGTGCAGACAATGAATGCATCAGTCGCTCTGATTTCATCGAAACACGAACATATGCCGCCACTTTTTTCAGTTTTGGCAGTGCCGGAATTTCAGGCTGTAATCTGATAATTTTTCTCATGGAATGACCTCCTTTCGGATACAATATTAAACTATTTTCCGCAGAATATCAAGTTTTTTCGGAAAATAATATGCCGAAATCAGGCTTGTATTTTTCCTGCATCTTTGTATCAATTACCGAGTATTCTTCCTTGGTGAGCAAGCCGTTTCTGAGCATCTGACGGAACAGGCTCATTGTCACCTGATACATGATTTCATTCTGCTTCATGCTCGTTTTCCCCCTTGTAACGATTGGAAATATAACAACTGTGGGAACAGTATTTTCTGTGTCGGTAAGAATAATCAGAAAATTCTGCTCCGCAGTTTAAACACACAGATTTGACTGTGCCTTTGGAAGAAGCATTTTTTCTCCAGTAAGCATAGCGGCACTTTCCGGAACAGAAAATTTTCTGACGGTGTCCGGAAGTGTTATACAGAACTGCACCGCAGTTTTTACAGTGGGGTTCATCGCTTTTTCTGCGCAGAACTGATTTTATCGTATTTTCTGAAATATCCAGCTCTTTTGCGATTTTCTTGTATCCGTAACCTCTGGCTTTCATGGTCAGAATCTGGTCTCTCTGCTGAGTTGTCATAGCTGTACTCCTTTCCAAAAAATATCCGGAACGATTTATAAAAATCATTCCGGAATAAAATTATTGCTTATTCAGTTTTCCGCTGTAAGTTTCTCCGTTGATGCTGACTTCCACTGTTGCATCATTTCTTGATTTCGGAAGTGCAGGGGCAACAGGTGCAATTGGAGGAGCATCAACGATTTGACAGTCACTGAAACCGTTCAGTCCGGCAGACTTGATTTTTTCAGCATAATCAATGTAACATTCGTTCATATCAACATTTCCGCTGATACCTGCAATTCTGCCGGTTGAGGACTTCTGCCACATTCCGACTGAACCGCTGTAATTGAGCTGACTGCCGTATTCCGCAAGCCAGAGAGCATATCTGTTTTTGATGTCATCCTCCATGTAGCTGTTGAACGGAGAACGGCTCATGTATAATCCTGCAAAATATCCGGCATTTTCAAGTTCTCCGCAGAAAGCCCGAACCATAGCAGAACAATTGTATTTTCCTGTTGCAAATGCTTTCTGTTCTTCCAAATCGAAATAAATCGGATATTCAAACTGCTTTCCCTGCAAAATAGAAATGCATACCTGTGCTTCGATTTTTGCTTCTTCAACACTTGTCGCATAGGAATACCAGTAGCTTCCTACCGGCATACCGACAGCTTTTGCGTTTCTATAATATTCCTCAAAACGCTGGTCTTTTTGATATGCTTCTCTGCCGTATCCTGCACGGAGAATCGCAAACTGTACACCATCTGCTTTTACCTGATTCCAGTTAATAGAACCGTTGTGAACACTCACATCAATGCCCTTCAAAGCCGTAGATTTTTCCGCAGATTTCTGTGCTGTACTGCCTCTTGCAATACCGTAATATTTGTAAAAATCATCCGTCACAGTATGGTAATTGATAACTTCATTTCCGTACCAGATATTGCTTGTACGCACATCCAGATGTGTCGCTGTATAGGAAGTATCGATGTTTGCGATACCTCCAAAGCCTAAGTCTTGTGCTGTACAGCAAACAAGTTTACTGCTGATTCTGTCGCCATTCTGATTGTAACAAACCACATCAGCTGCCTTTCCAAGCGGATGCTGTCCTCCGCCGTTTCCACCAATAGAAATATCATAAGACGGGCATCTCATTCCGCTTGTGATGATAATTTTTGAGCAGTCGAGTTTTGCATATAGCTTTTCAAGTTTGTCTACAAGCTCCTCTGCAATCAGAATATCGTGATGCTGACTGCATTTACAGCGGAACTCCTGCACATTGAAATGCGGAGAAAGCTGTGTGTTATCGCCAAATTTATAAGTCTTCACTGCCATTTTTGTTTTCCTCCTCTTCTTCTTTTTCTTCGATTTCTTCCAGATGCTCCTGTGCATCTTCATCAGTACGACCAGCCTTTTTCTGCAATACTTCAAGGGCTTTCAGCATGGCAGGCGGATAGGCAATTCCCATCAATGATGTATTTTCCACGATAGAAAGCAGTTCATTGACACAGAAGCCAATGCAGGTCGCATCTCTGATGTAAGTTGTGCCGAGCAGAATATCCACTCTCATCGCAACAACCACCATCAGCAGAATACAGAATTTCTTAGCCAGTCCCACCCATCCGGCTTTGCTGTTGAGCTTTCCGGTTACACTGTGCTTGGATTTTCCCATTGCCGCTGTAACAAAGCCTGTGATAAAATCCACCGCCATGAAGGTGATGAGTGTAATCAGAGCCGAATCCCAGCCGCCGACAAGAGCCGCAAAAAATGCACCAATCACGCCAATAATGGTACAGATATTTTCTTTCATATTCACCCCTCCAGAACCTTGATGGACTTGATTTTCGGATGTGTGTTGTCAGATACGCCTTTCCATGCGAGGTAATAATCACCGATTCCCACATCTGTACAATCGGTCAGCACCGAAATAAAATCCGTGCTTTGCAGCCACTGAAATTCCAGTTTGATGACATTTCCTTTCTGAATCTGCTCGTAAACAACCTGTGCAAGCTCTGCATAAGTCCTGCCGGAGATTTTCCGCATCAGATACAGCTCACCAGCAGCAGATGCACCGGACTGATAGGTTATCACAATGCTTGCATTTTTGGAGATGCTGAACGGTTTCAGAATCATGGTATAAACCGTACCCGCCCAGCTAAAATCGGATTGATTGTAATAAAGTGCATAGTCATTTTCGGCAGAGCAGAAATTCGGATATGTCTGCACAAAGCCGGACAGCGAACGATAGCCGTTGTTGTAAAAAGTGTAAGTTGTTTCGCCGTACTTTTCAAGTGCATCCGTACCGCCTTGAAAAATGGTCTGGATATTGCTTCCGCTGCTGTCAATTTCTGCCTGCATTGCTTTCAGTGTTTCCTGAATGATATCAAAATTCGGAAGGCTCTTGATTTTTTCCTGAATTTCATCCAGCTCAGAAATGATGTTATCAATCGTTGCTTCATTCGCATGAAGCCTGTCAGAATTACTGCTGCATTTATTTTTCCATACAGTAAGCTCGGTAGATAATCCGTTCAGTTGTGTCTGTAATGTGCTGATGCTGTCCCACTTCTTGATTCTGTCTGCTGTAATTTCGTCAAGAACAGCAAGATTTTCATGAAAATGTGCCTGCCGGACAACAGGTGCAATACTTTCTTTAATTGTCTGAATGTCGTATTTTGTGACATCTTCAAACTGCTGTAAATCAGGCAGTAAAGCCAGTGAATCAGCCGTTAAGGAATCCAGCAATTCTTTATTTTTATGAGTATGAGAATTTTCTCTGATTGGTGTGATAGCTTCATGCACCATCAGGATTTCATCATTCAATTTTCTGACTGTGACATAATCCGAAAGATTGAGTTCAGCAAGTTTTTTCTGTTCTTCAAGTGTGTAGCTTGCAGTCGTTGCATCAAGGATTTCCTTGTTTTTATGCGAATGAGCATCCATTCTGATTGGTGTGATGGCTTCATGAATCATCAGAATTTCGTCATTCAATCTCTGAATCGTTACATAATCGGATGGAATAACTGTTTCTGAATTTTCAAGAGCCTGTTCAATCATTTTCTGGATTTCGTCTTTCTTCGGATATTCGGACATATCCGGAACAGCACCGCCTTTTCCGGTGATTTCTTCAATTTTCTGAAGAATCTGCGTATATAAATCGGGAGTAGGCGGAATAGGAGAATCATCATCCCCCACAAATCCGGACTGTCTGATATTCAGCGTGACCGGAACAGTTGTTGCTCTCAGCCCCGATGTATTGTCTGCATCGTAACCAAAAACAGACATTTTAACTGCACCTGCATGGAGTTCCGCAGGAAGCAGACAGGATAAACCGTCAAAACCAAGTACACGGTTATAAGTTTCATCGCCCTGTGTGAACTGCACGACTTTATAGAATTTCTTCCAGTCACCGTCAAATGTGAATTTGAGGGTAACAAAAGAAATCTGGTCAGAGGCAATTACCTCACGCTCCAGAATTTCAATTTTTTGATTTTTTACCAGAAATTTAAGCATTATTTCTTCACCTCCACCCATTCTTTGTCCTCTGTATCCCATTTCAGATACCCGTCAAGGCACTGAATTTTTGTCAGATTAGCTGAACTGCTGTGTGAGTCCCACTTTTTCTGCTTTTCGATTGCCGCCCAGTCTTTCAGACTGCCCTCATAAGTCAAGGTTTTCAGCTTACCGCAGGAATTGAACGCATAGGTCTGAATTTCCTTTACTGATTTTGCAATCGTGAAATTGGTAAGTGCCGTACATCCTGAAAACATATATGAGCCAATAACAGCACCTTCATAACGAACCGTGGCAAGGTCGGCACAACCTCGGCACGCATAATATCCAACGACAGCCACTGAACGTGGAACTGTCAGGCTTGTAATTTGTGTATGTGCAAATGCGTACTGACCGATTTCTGTCACTTTACTCGGAATGGAAATCTTTGTGAGACCATAAACATCAGTTGCAAGAGCAGCAAACGCATTTCTTCCTATTTTTGTAAGCGTGTTTGGAAGTGATGCAGATGCTAAGTTATTGCAATAATTGAAAGCAAATGTTCCAAGCGAAGTGATGCCGTCTGAAACAACCAGAGACTTGATATTCTGGTCATCAAAAAAGGGAGAAAGATTGTCGCCTGCACGCTGGTCATTGAGAAATTCTGTCCATCCCTCCAGATTGTCGCTGTATTTTCCGACACCAAGGTCAGCAGCAAAAGATAACACAAGGGAAGCATCAACAGCGTTAATCGAGCCGTCACGATTGACATCAGCAAGCAGTTCCTGTTCCGGAGTCAGACCAGATTCATGTCCTGTGCCGATATTGGCAGCGGCAGCCAAAATTAAA
>DGHF01000144.1:2474-2894 GCA_002392545.1 Ruminococcus sp. UBA3855 | reverse complement strand
TATACCACAAAAACGGAGAAAAGTCAGTAGTTCTCAAACTTTATTTGCATTGTAAAATACCCATTTTACTTATTTTACAATCGCCTACTGGTCATCAAAAAAGGGAGAAAGATTGTCGCCTGCACGCTGGTCATTGAGAAATTCTGTCCATCCCTCCAGATTGTCGCTGTATTTTCCGACACCAAGGTCAGCAGCAAAAGATAACACAAGGGAAGCATCAACAGCGTTAATCGAGCCGTCACGATTGACATCAGCAAGCAACTCCTGTTCAGGGGTCAGACCAGATTCAAGCCCGACACCAATATTGGAGGCAGCCGACAGAATTAAAGAAGCATCCGAGGCAGTTACCCGTCCGTCACCCGTAATATCAGGATAACGGCAGTCAGAAATAGGAATGGCAGTGCCGTAATCGTACATTTC
>DGHF01000144.1:0-2434 GCA_002392545.1 Ruminococcus sp. UBA3855 | reverse complement strand
AATCGTACATTTCGCCAGTGCCACGGAGCAGAAGTTTTCCATCTGAATACAGCACATAATAAATATCATCGCCACACTGACCGACTTTCACAATATCACCCGTCATATCGTCAATTTTAAGCTGTAAAGTGTCAATTTTGCTGTTTAAGCCTTCAACCGTTTCATTGTATTTTTCAATCTGAGCGTTCAGTTCTGCAAGCTGTGCCAGCATATCAGTGACTTTGCATTTGCCGAGAATACATCGGCAGTAGCCACATAAATTATTATCTTCCCTGTAATCAAACCAGTCAAATTTTGAAAGCGAAACTGCACCGACATTCAGACGGACGGCATACAGTGTCAGCTTTTTTCTGTTTGTATCAACCGGAATTGACGGAACAGAGGGATTTTCAGCAGGCGTGCCAGCCACAACTTCAATTCTGACTTCACGCACACCTTCGGAAACATCACAGACAATTCCGATTGTGACATATCTCGGCAGAGACTCATCCTGATATTCTGACAGGTCAATGCTGTACTTTGCATCATTGATGAAATAATGTCCGTTTATCCACGCTTTTCCCGTGCCGAGAATGACTTTTAAGCCCTTTGTCTGTGCTGTCAGTTCAAACTGTTCTCCGTATGTGTCCAGAATGCCGTTACAAATCAGGCTTGACAGATAATCGGTGAAATTCTCCGCTGTGTACGTCCTGTCAAGACCTTTTGAGTTGAAAAATCCACTTGAAAAAGCCATAAATTAACCCTCCTTAAATGTTGGTGTCAAGCTTCTGCCGTTCTGGTCAAAGCCTTCCACCATGCCGATAAGCTGTATTTTCGGCTGAATCATGCCGAAACGCCTGTGCTGAACAGTGACATAATCACCAACAGCATAATCTTTCTGATATTGGTACTGCGTATTGTTTGCAGCAATTGTTGACTCTGATGCAGTTTTCGGGGACACTATTTTTTCAGAGCCACGATTTTTGAGCAGTTCGATGTATTCCTCCTCCGGAATCTGACGGTTTTCACCGTCAAGCTGTTCTTCCTCTGAAATGTCATCAGCGTCAACATACACCTCATAACGCTCTAAATATGCTGGTTCATCTCCGTCAAAATAGGTTGTGCGTTTTCGGTCTGCACCTTCACCGTGTCCCAGAACATAAGCGAAATTCTGCTGAACAGAAATGTCCTCCGCATAGCTGAATGACAGCAGGTTGCTGTATCCGTCCGAAAAAACAATATGCGGATTTTCTTCCTGCATGATGCTCCTGTCCGTTCCCTGCGAGAGTTCAAACAGCATCTGATAATGCTCATTTTCGATTTTGGAAAGCCGAATATTCGCAGTACCGCCGATTTTTTCGCAGACGGTATAAATCCATTCCATGAGATTGGTATAGCTGACCTGCAATTTCGTGGTCTGTTCCCAGCACTCACCACTGACCTCTCCAAGAGAAAGCCCCGGTATTCTGCGGTTATCATCACTCATACAGTTCTGCGCAACAATAGCACGGACAATATCACCGTATGCTGTATTTGCTGTGGCTGAATATGTCGGATAGATAATTCTACGTTCAAGCAGACATATCAGAAATCTGCCTGAAACAGTCAGATAATCGCCGTTCTCAGCATCTGTATCAATCTTGACAGATTCGATAATTCCGAAATGCTCCTTGTCATCATCTCTGCCGATAATTCTGCCAGTCCGGAAAATTTCAATGTTCTGCGGATTTGCCGCAATGTACACCTCAAATGCTCCGCACTGGTAACATTCAATGTCCCACAAGAGAGAAGAAAAACTGTCGCAGACAGCCTCCAGTGTAATCGATACGGAACCTGCATCAGCCGTCATTTTATATACTTCAATCTGCATATCATACTCCTAAATAAGCATTGGTGTGTTCGATACGGACTTTCAAGTTTTTCAGTCCGTCCGCTACACGGAGATAAAAACGATTTGTACCCTCTCTCAGCGGTAGCCATGTTGAGCCGGAAACAAGGCGGTTGATGATGTTTGCTTTCACACCGCCACGCTCCAGCATGACGGTTTTATTGCCTGTTTTGGTCGTGACTGTGATAATATCGCCGTTCAGGATTTCACCGATGATTTGCAGATATTCGTCTGTATCTGCATTGTAGATGGTCGGTGAAACAGCCGCAATCTCAGAAGAGGAGCTTGCCTCAATCACAATCGTAAAACCAATTTCATCGCCGTCATTCTCGATAATCATTGTGTTCTGCGTGTTGTATTTTCCGAGTGGGAATGGATTATCGTTCTCCGGAAACGGGAAGTGAAAAGATCCCATAATCTGCGAATACAGCACCATTTCAGAAACGGTCGAATACCAGTAAATATCAGGACAGAGAATAGAAATCTGTCCGTTTGTCAGCTCTTCAAAATTATTGACTTCGCAGGTTTCCACATAGCCCTCTGCATATACATCAATATTTGCTGTAG
>DGHF01000128.1 GCA_002392545.1 Ruminococcus sp. UBA3855 | reverse complement strand
ACCCAAAGCGCAAACGAGTGACATTCCGTGAATTGCTTATCAAAGGCGGAATCTTAGCACTGACCGCAACGGCAATTTTCGCCGGAGTTTCATTGGAAGTGCTGAAACAGTGCATATTTTTTGATGTAAGTCAACAAAAGGCTTCCTTTGAAGCAAAAGCCTTGCAAAAACTTTCCCAAGGTGTTGAACCGACACCACACAACAATATACAAGCCCTGTTCAATCTCAGTACAGGATTTGCAACACAATTCCCCTATTTAGATGTAGTATTTGAGGAAACGCAGTTAGTCGCCAACCGTTCAGAAAATTGTATCGCCATGTCGGCATTACTGGACGAAAACGGAAATGTCATCCTTTCGAACCGTGAAAGATTGTTAGCAGTCATCAAGTTCAGCGACCCTGCGAAAAATCCAGAAGACCTCACAGGCGGATGGTATTCATGTGAGCCGGAAACAATCCCCGAATTTTACGCAGAATATCAGGAGCTGAACCAAAACCCAGACATTGAACTGCTTAGACCCATGATTTTCAGTGCCTATGTAGATAAAGAACATGCTAAAATGATACCTCACGAATACGCATTTGAAATCCGTGAATCTCCTCTTGACGATTACAGCCAAGAGCCGAAACTCACCGAAACCCGAACCCTCACCGTCAATGAAAACGGCTATGAATTGGTAGAATTGAAACCGTATGGAGTTGGAAAAAAAGATTTCCCCTATATTTTCGCCACAACGTTTACTGGTACAGAACGCAGTACATTTGATACCCTCATCAAAGAAAGCGAATTTTTCCAGCCCTCCTCCACTGATATGTCCAGAGGATGGGACGGAATCGGCGAAACAGGCAGAACCTACCATTATAAAGCCAAACTCTCGATTGACGGAAAAGAATACACATTCTGCACAATGTACCAAGTCGATTTCTGGAACGAAGCAACGCAAAAAGTATATTTCACCATCATTAGAATTTTCTTTTTGATTTCGCTGATATTTGCATATGTCAGATGTAAGATGAAAAACGCAAAAAATCAGGCAGTCTACCAGTTTGAAGACTATCAGCGCACATTGACAAATAATCTGGCTCATGATTTGAAAACTCCCCTCACAGCAATCAGCGGATATGCGGAAAACATTCTTGACACCTACGAACTTGACAACCAACAAAAAGCATATCTGCAAATGATTTTGGAAAATGTCGCCCGAACTGATGCAGTCATTAACCGAACTCTCGAATTAAACCGCCTCAGTCAGACCCAAGCCCTGCAAAAATCACTTGTCAACATCCGCACGCTAGCAGAAACGGCTGTTGAAAAATATCGCAGTTTGTCGGAAGAAAAGCAACTGACAGTGAATATTGATGGTCAATGCGAACTGTACGGCAACACCGAAACTCTCCAAACCGTCATTGAAAATCTGACAGCGAACGCTTTCAGGCACTCAAAAGAAAACGGCAAAATTTGCATCACATTGTGCAAAAACAAGATAATTTTCGTGAACGACATTGAAAAAAGAGTAGACACCACAGAATTATTGATGCCCTTTGTCAAAGGCGACAAATCCCGAAGCGGACAAAATGGAAACGGTTTAGGGCTAAGTATCGCCAAAGAAGCCTCCGCCGTGAACAATCTGACTTTAATGATTTCCAGCACTGACACAGAATTCACGGCAATTCTGAAAAAATAACCTTCTGAAAAGTTCATTTGTGCAACTTTTCGTCAATCTGCACAAAATCGGTAATTTTCTTTGTATATATTACCAATTGTAATTTTATGAATAATATGTTAAAATAGATATAAAAGAGACAAATCCATAAAAAATGGGTAATTGGGAAATATGAAGATGAATTTCAGACAGATTGAACGGAGGAAAACACATGCAAAAGGGCTTTAAGAAAGTAATTGCAACTGTTTTAGCGGTTGCATCCATGGCAATCCCCATGACTGCATTTCCGGCAGTAACGACCTCAGCAGCAAGCAATATTATTTACTGCTCCCCGAACGGTTCAGGCGACGGAAGCAGTACCAGCAATCCGACCACAGTCGCAAACGCTGTCAAGAGCGTATCCGCAGGCGGTTACATCTATCTTTTGGAAGGTACATATTCCTTCTCGTCCCCTCTCAAAATCGACAACAGCAACAATGGCTCATCCGGAAAATACAAGACCATTGCCGCTTACAATGGCGCAAAAGTTGTGTTTGACTTTTCCAAGGAAGGAACAGGAGATTCCAACCAAGGTGTCATTCTGGATGGTAATTACTGGCATTTCTTTGGATTTGAAATCACGAAAGCCGGAGATAATGGTATGCTGTTAGCAGGTAGCAACAACATCATTGAACAGATGGTTTTCAACGAAAATCAGGACACCGGCTTACAGATTTCAAGATATCGTTCCGCAGCTGCGACCATTTCCGACTGGCCCTCCAATAACCTCGTGAAAAACTGCACATCCAAAAATAACTGTGATGATGCAACTATGGAAAACGCTGACGGATTCGCTGCAAAGCTGACCTGTGGTAAAGGCAATGTTTTTGATGGCTGTTTTTCCTACAATAACTCTGATGACGGCTGGGATTTATATGCAAAAGAGGCAACTGGTGCAATTGGCGTTGTCACTCTGCAAAACTGCGTTGCATTCCGTAACGGCTATACCGAAGGCGGTAAGGGCTATGGAGATTGTGACGGTAATGGTTTCAAGTTAGGCGGTGGCGGAGTTGGTACTCGTCATATCGTGAAAAACTGCCTTGCATTCGAAAACCTGAACTGCGGTTTCACTGATAATAATAATCCTGAATTTGGTGAGATGACAAACTGCACCGCTTACAATAATAATTTAGGCGGTAAAAGTAAAGCAAATTATCTCGTTTACAGAAGCAACAGCACTGCAACCATGACCGGACTCGTTTCCTATTTCAATACCTCCAAAGTCACCAAAACAAAGGCTGCCGGAATTGCAACAGGAACTGACAAATTCAAGGGCATTATGAAAAATACCCTCTATTATAACGGCGGTTATTATTACGGCTCGTTTACTGCATCCGGTTCAGCTGTCAAGGAAGGCACGAAAGCAAGCCC
>DGHF01000129.1 GCA_002392545.1 Ruminococcus sp. UBA3855 | reverse complement strand
AATGTCACTCGTTTGCGCTTTGGGTTTGGTTTTCGTTTCATAAAAATACCCCCTTACTTATTTGGTCAGCTTGTAACCCCTTCCGATGACAGTTTTAATTTGCGTTCCTGATTCGCCTAATGCTTTTCGCAGTTTCTTGATGTGGTTGTCAACGACTCTGTCCGTGCCGAAATAATCATAGCCCCATATCCTATTTAGCAAAGTGTTCCTGTCGATTACCCAATTTTCATGCTCTAACAAATATTTCAGGATTGCAAATTCTTTCGGCGGGAGTTCGATTTCTCTCTCTCTGACAAAACAGCGCAGTGACCTTGTATCAATTTTGATGTTGCCACATTCTAGCAGGGTGTTTCTGACTAATCCTTTTGAACGCTTCACTAATGCACTGCATTTGACATATAATTCCGCTAAGGAAAACGGCTTGACAATATAGTCGTCACATCCTAAATCATAGCCGTATAAAATGTCCTCTTCTCTTCCTCTTGCTGTGATGAAGATTATCGGAATATCGCTCTTTTTTCTGATTTCTCTGCATAGCGTAAAACCGTCAATTTCTGGTAACATGATGTCAAGCAATATCAAGTCAAATTCCTGCAAGCCGTCCTGAATTTTTTCAAGGGCGGTTTTTCCGTCTTGAATGGTGGTTATTGCTGAACCGTGATTTTTGAAATAGTGTGTGATAACTTCACAAATTTGTGAATCGTCTTCAATCAATAATATTTTCATGTAAAAAAGCTCCTTTACTGTGATTATGGTAACATGGGGATGTGTCTTTTATGTGTCGTTTTTGTCTTTTTGGTGTAACAAAAAAGCTGTACCGGAAAATGGTACAGCTTTTGACATAATTCGACTAAATTAGTAGACAGTATCGGCGTTTTTGTCATCTCTGGGACGGGATGGAATTGTTGCATTGATTGTGGTGCTGATTGTGGTGGAAGGAGTGGTTTCAGTAATATCATCAGGAGTTGTGTTAAAGATTCCGCCTTCTTCTGCGGGGAGCGTTGTGGGAGGATTATCGTAGGTGTCCGACCCATACAAACTGTCATAAAGCGGGTTCGTGGGATGGAGATTGAACAGGAGCATTCCCTCTTCATAGCTGAAATTCCTGTATTCCATCAGCTCGCTGATTGTCACAAGCTGATACCCTTTTTCAATCAGCGCAGGCACAAACTTTGCTACGGCATCCGCTGTGGAATCATAAATGTCATGCATTAACACAATGTCACCGTCTTCAGCGTAGGTCATGACAGTATTATAAACTGCATCAGCGTTTCTTGATTTCCAGTCATTAGTGTCGACTGACCAGTAAATGAACATTCTGCCGTCTTCCTCACGCAAAGTATCACTGTATGCACCATAGGGGGGACGGACGTAAATGGGCGTTTTTCCAGTTGCATCCTTGATGAGCTTGTCCGTATTTTTCAGAGAGGTGAGCGCACTGTTCAGAGGAATGTCTCTCAGATTTTCATGGGCTTGGGAATGGTTTGCAACGTCACAGCCAATTTCAATCTCCCGTTTCAGGATATGCTTGGTTTCGTCTGTGATGCAGTTCCCAACATGGAAAAATGTCGCATGTGCATTATTTTCTTCCAGTACGTCAAGAATTTTTTCTGTTGAGCCTAAATAAGGTCCATCATCAAATGTCAATGCAATCATGGGCTTTGTACTGTCAATTTTAAGCGGTTCTGTTGCGTTCTGGTTCGCCGGAGCTGCTGCGAGAATTGCCGCAATTTCAGCAGGGAGCGTTTCGGGGATACTTTCGGTTTCCAGTGGTTCGGTTGTGGTGGCTTCCACCAGCTTTTGTGGTGTGGTATCCTTCACCTTTTTGGGCTTTTCGGAAAATTTCACCCCACCTAATACAAATGCGCCTAAACATACAGAAATGATAATACCGGAGGCTACTCCTACTACTCCTCCGATATACGCTGATGTCGTTTTTTCCTTATTTTTTCTTTTTGCTTTTACTTTTTTCTTTGTCATAATGTACCAACCTTTCGTTTCGTTTTCTCCTTATTTTTATCTGAAAATTCTGTCTGTTATTTTGGGGGAAACGGGTAATTATGCATTCACCCCCGTTATTATCATAGCATATTTTTTATGCAATGTCAAGATGCTGTTAAAATATTTCTATCTTTGTGAAATAAAATCTGTTCATATAAATACTGTATCAATGGTTTTGCATTCAATGAAAATCACCTCTCTGACAATATGCTAATTATAGTATACACAATTTCGAAAAAAAAGTCAATGTCAAATTAAAGATTTTTTCCAAACTAAAACCTCCTGTCAATCCAGTTGCTGACAGGAGTTTTTTTCATACAGATTATATGAAATCTTCAATTTTTACGTCTGTTCGTCCTGCTCCCATTGCAGAAGCATACATCAGAACCGCTACTGCATCACCAGAGTCGGGAATGTTGTTTCTGTTGACATCCGCAGCAGAAAATTGCTCCGGTGTGAGGTCAATGTCCTGACCGCTTCCGAAACGAGCAGCCAATATCAAAATCTGTGCGGCATCTTCGGCGGTGATTTTTCCATTTCCGTCAGCATCACCGAGGGCTATTTCTTTCGGGGTGGGCTGGGGGTTTTTTACTCCATGGACAGAAAATGCAACGAAATTTCTTCTGTATTTTTTGGCATACTCTGCCAATGTTGAATTCCAATATCCGTATAGCATGGCTTGGCTTGGGATTTCGTCCGCATTGTCGGGAATTTCACAGTCGGGATTCAGAACGCTGTATGCTTTCAAGGCGGAACAATTCTGAAATGCAGATGCTCCAATGCTTTTTACACTTGCCGGAATGGTGATTGATTTCAGGGAAGAACAATCATAAAATCCCCATGCTTCAATTTCTTCTACCGTGTCCGGAATGGAAACGGAAACAAGGGCTTCACATTCTTCAAAGGCGAATTCTGCAATGTTTGTGACTCCGCTTTCCATGACAACTGTTTTGATTTCTCCGGCATGTTCTCTCCATGGAGCAACCATGAAACTATTTTCAAATGACATCTGACCAGTTCCAAAAATTTTCAGGTTGCCGTTTCTGTCAAGTGTCCACCTTAAATCAGTACCGCATGTTCCGGAATCAATTGGAGCATCCGGCGGAGGAGCTGTTGTTGTGGTTGTCGTTGTAGTAGTTGTGGTTGAAGTGG
>DGHF01000212.1 GCA_002392545.1 Ruminococcus sp. UBA3855 | reverse complement strand
TTTATTATTTCACCACCAAAAGCCGGAAATCTTACAGCGATGTACAATATCCGGAGGGGGAAATTTATCTCATGTTCGGGCGGGAGGATGCCGGACTTCCAGAGGAATTGCTTGTCAGGCATCCTGAAACTGCTGTCCGCATTCCCATGCGCCCCACTCTGAGAAGTCTCAACCTCTCCAACTCCGTAGCCATTGCCACTTATGAGGTTCTGAGACAATGGGACTTTCCCGAAATGACCGCCGAAGGAAATCTGACGAAATATCAATGGGAAGATTAACATGAATATCATTGATTTGATTCAACAAAAGTATGGGGATTCTTGTCAACTGCGTTCCCCGTTGAACAAAAGGCAATATGAAAAAGCAAAAAAGAAAATTCCTGATGAGCTATTGGAAATTTTAAAAATCAGCAACGGAATCAATGAAGTCATGATAAATCCCAATACTGGGAAAATGATGGTGATTGGCAGAATTATATATTCATTTGCTGAAATCAGGACACAAACAGATTGTTACCTTGGCGAATACGGAGATGAAGGGGTTGTGTTTGCAGGAAATGGGGCAGGCGGATATTTCGTCCTGAAACCTGACGAAAAAATTTATTTATATGAGTATTATCATTTGAGTGAAGAATATTATGCTGAAAGCCTATCGGATTATTTCAGTAAATTTTGATGAATTCCAGAAATAACATTCCCGTTATTTCCTCGGAAAAAACTGTTCTTTGATATAAAGGAGATTTGGAGATTTTATGAAGACATTGACAAGGGATTACCCCGAAATTTTATCAGCGGTTGTCATGCATAACGGCGAAATCATTGCACAGACTCCGCAGGATGATACATTGTATCCACAATATTCCATCACCAAAAGTATAGCATCATTGGCAATTGGAATGTTGATTGCAGAGGGAAAGCTTTCACTTTCCGCAACCGTCGGCGAAATCCTGCATACCCCTGAAACAGCTCCCCTCTCATCCGTGACACTGGAGGAGCTTTTAACCATGCGTTCCGGACTGAATGAAGAATTACTATTTGCAGACCGGAAAACTTGCAAAAATTATTTCAATGCCTGTTTGAATCAGGAAATCGGCGCAAAGCGTTTTTTCTATAATAATGCCAATGCCTACTTAGCCGGATTGATGGCGGAAAAAACAGCAGATTGCAATCTGTCTGAATTCATTGCAGAGCGCATTTTCAAGCCGTTGGAAATTGAAAATTATGAATTCGAATACGACACAGAAGGGCATTTCTTTGGCGCAAGCGGTCTGAAACTGCGCACCATTGATTTAGCGAAAATCGGATATTCTATGACGTATGGCGGATTGTATCCCATTCAATGGATTAACGAGGCACTGCGCCCCCATACTGTCAGCAGAGACGGCAGAACCTATGGTTATTATTTCTGGTTACATCCGGATTATTACTATATGTCAGGGAAATGGGGTCAACGTTGTACGATTGTACCGGCACAGAATGCCGTCATTTGTGTGAATTCCGAAATGAAAGAGCATGATTACGCCAATGAATATATCCGTGAAAAGCTCATGCCCATTCTTTACACTATCAAAGCATAAAAATACAGGGTAATTTATGAAACAATATCAATTAGTGATTATTGGCGGAGGGGCTTCAGGGTTGGCTTCTGCGGTACAGGCACAATCAATGGGACTGCATGAAATCGCTATTCTTGAAAAATTGCCACGAATTGGCAAGAAAATTCTTGCAACCGGAAACGGACACTGTAATTTAAGCCACGAAAATATTACTTCTGACGACTATTATGGCAGTATTCCGACAAAAACACTGCAAAATATCCTTTCCGATTTCGGCACGGCAGAGGAATTTTTTCAGATGATGGGGCTTTATACCCGTACCGATTCCGCAGGGCGAATTTATCCCTATAGCATGACGGCTAATGCTGTTTTAGATGCATTTCGTCTGACATTGGAACAAACACAGACGGAAATTTTTTGTAATCAAAATGTGACACGTTTATACAAAAAAGGCAGTTTGTGGCATATCCTCACAGATGAAATGGAATTTCTGTCAAAGAATGTCATTTTCTCGGCTGGGGGTCATGCTTCCCCGAAATTGGGGACGGACGGAACGGCATGGAAATTATTGGAATCGCTCAATATTTCCATCTCGACACCAAAGCCCATTTTATGCCCTCTGGTTTCCGACAAAAAACAGCTTCATTCCCTGAAGGGTATCAGAATCAAGGGCAATGTCTCATTATATGACAAGTCAAAATTACTGCGCACAGAATCAGGGGAAATTCAATTTAATGAAAATAATCTCTCTGGGATATGTGTATTTAATTTGTCTCACCTTGTCGATACAGGGCGGATTCAGAATTTCAGCCTGTCAATTGACTGCATTCCAGAGGACACGGCAGAAAATACCCTTGACAGATTATATTTGATGCAGTCGGTACGAAATCAGGCAGATTGTGAAAATATGCTTTCGGGTCTGCTTGTCAAACCAATGGCAAGGCATATTCTGAAAGTGTGCGGAATTCGTGCAGATTGTCCGTGCAGTATGCTGACCGACAAGCAATTACAAAAAATTTCAGATGTGATACATCATGTCGAATTCCCTGTCATGAATACAGGCACGTTTGAACAGGCACAATCTACCGCCGGAGGGGTCAAAGGTTCGGCATTGGATGAACATTTACAGGTGAAAAAAAATTCCGGCTTGTATGTCATTGGTGAAGCCGTGGACATTCATGCAGATTGTGGGGGGTATCATCTGCATTGGTGCTGGGCAAGCGCAACAAGGGCAGTGAAAAATATAGTAATATGAGGGGGTATGGGGGAAAAGCAATGCTCTTGACACAAACGAATGAGAAAATTTTGTTTTCGATTTCGTGTGTCAAGATTTCATGCATTGCGTTCCCCCATTTTAATAATAATATAAAAGGGGTATGGGGGAAATTGCCCTCTCAGTGCAAATTGCATTAGCTTTTAGCAATTTGTGCTGAGGCTTCAAAGGGCAATGTCCCCCATTTAGAATAGGAGGAAATATTTTGATTCAAATACAAAATCTTCGTGTACCGCTTGACTACACAGATGAACAATTACAGCATATCATCGGCAGAAAACTGCATATTCCGCTCAATCAGATTAAATCCGTACAGCTCCGTAAAAAGTCCGTTGATGCACGAAAAAAGGACAATATTACCTTTCTTCTGACTGTCAATGTCAAGGCGGAAAATGAGAAAAAAATCCTCCGTGCGCTTGTAAGAGACAAGGACATTGCAGAAGTGACAGAAAAGAAATATCAAGTCAGAATTTGTCATACACAGCAAAGACCCGTTGTCGTAGGTTTTGGTCCTGCTGGAATGTTTGCAGGGTATGTCCTCGCCAAAGCCGGAATGAGACCCATCATTTTAGAGCGTGGCTGTCCAGTGGAAGAGCGTATGCAACACGTCAGGAATTTCCGTGAAAATGGAATATTACTGCCGGAAAGTAATATTCAGTTCGGGGAAGGCGGTGCAGGGACATTTTCGGATGGTAAATTGAATACTGGTATCAAGGATGCAAGAATCCGCTTTGTACTGGAAACGTTCGCACAGTTCGGCGCACCGAAAGAAATTTTATACCAGTCAAAACCCCATATCGGAACGGATAATCTGACAGCAATCGTGAAAAATATCCGTGAAATGATTCAGGTCATGGGCGGAGAAATTCATTTTCGTGCCAAAATGACAGGTTTCACCACCAAAGACAATGCATTGACCTCGATTCAATATACCGAAAATAACAATGATTTCGAAATTGCAACCAATTACGCCATTTTCGCTCTTGGTCACAGTGCGAGGGATACCATGGAACAATTACACAAAATCGGCATTCCACTTGCACAAAAGCCCTTTTCCATGGGGGTAAGAATTGAGCATTTGCAATCCGACATCAATCGGGCATTATATGGAAAATTTGCGAATCATCCGGCATTAGGTTCAGCAGATTATAAACTAGCCGTTCACCTGAAAAATGGCAGGAGTTTGTACACATTCTGTATGTGTCCGGGGGGTGAAGTCGTTCCGGCATCGTCTGAATGTAACCGCCTTGCTGTGAACGGAATGAGCAATTTCGCACGTGACGGACAAAATGCGAACAGTGCATTATTGGTGGGGGTTACTCCGGCAGATTTCGGCAGTGAACACCCCTTAGCCGGAATGTATCTGCAAAGAGAAATCGAAGAAAAGGCATTTGTCGCAGGGGGAAAGAATTATTCCGCTCCTGTTATCCGTGTGGGGGATTTCCTGAGACGGAGAGAATCAACTTCTTTCGGGAAGATTACTCCGACTTATACACCCTCAACAGCGTTCGCAAGCCCTGATAAATATTTACCAAAATATATTTGTGAGACACTGAGAATCGGAATCCCTGAACTTGACAAGCGTTTACATGGATTTGCGGAATCTGATGCAATCTTGACAGGTGTCGAGTCAAGAAGTTCTTCCCCTGTCCGGATGCTGAGAGATGAAGCATATCATTGTACAACCGTGAAAGGTTTGTATCCGTGCGGAGAAGGCGCAGGCTATGCAGGGGGCATTACATCTGCATCAGTGGACGGCATTCACTGCGCAGAAGCCATTATGGAAGCGTTAGGCGGTGAAGTATGGAAACATTGACAGATATTGGATATATCAAGGAATTATTGGAACGGCATGGATTTCATTTTTCCAAATCCCTCGGACAGAATTTCATTATCAATCCGACCATATGCCCCCGAATTGCCGAAATGGGGAACGCTCGTGAAGGGTGGGGCATTCTGGAGATTGGAACGGGAATTGGAGTATTGACGGCGGAACTCGCCAAACGTGCCAGCAAAGTGGTTGCCATTGAACTGGATGAACGCTTATTCCCCATTCTTGATGAGACCTTGAAAGAATTTGACAACATTCATATTATTCATGGGGATGCCATGAAATATGATTTGCAGTCCCTCATTGAAAGCGAATTTCAGGGGCTTCATGTGGGAGTGTGTGCGAATCTGCCGTATTATATCACCTCTCCCCTGTTAATGCGCTTATTAGAAGAGCATTTACCCATTGAAACCATCACAGTCATGGTACAGAAAGAAGCCTCACAGAGACTTTGTGCGCCCATTGGAAGCCGTGAAAGCGGAGCTGTTAGCGTTGCAGTGGAATATTATGGAAGGGCAACGAAATTGTTTGACGTTTCGAGAGGAAATTTTATGCCGTCTCCGAATGTCGATTCTGCGGTGATGCAGATTCAGTTACATTCTGAAAGACCGTGGAATATTACCAATGAAGCATTATTTTTCCGGATTGTCAAGGCTGGATTTTCGCAGAGACGAAAGCAGTTAGGCGGAGTATTATCGGGAGCGTTGGGAGTCTCGAAGAAAGAGATTTCAGCAATTTTTGAAACGGCTGGATTGTCTGCATCTGTGCGGATTGAGTCTTTGAAAATGGACGAACTGGCAAGGCTTAGTAATGCCGTTGACCAATTTCAGAATGCTGACAAAATATAATTTTTGGAGAGAAGCACTGCCAATGGCGGTGCTTTTTTGGGAAAAGGAATAATTCGCAGGAAATAGCATGATTTTTATGGAAAGTTCCGTAAAATTCCAACACGTTTTGACAAAAGATGCATTTCTGATATTGTATAATAGTAGTATATGATTCATCAAAGGAGAGGATGCAACTTTGTTCACATTCAAGAGGTTTTGGAAACATGAACCCTTTCGGGTTCTGGTGTGCTGTTTTCTGGCATTGGGAGGGGGCTTTCTGCTGTCGATAGGAAAAGTCAGCGGAACGGCTTCACCATTGGCAGTGGCGATAGCCGGAATCAGCACACCACTTTACAGTTTTGCCATACTGGCAGGGTCACTATTGGCATACATTGCAGAGGGCGCACCGGAGGAAATGCGGTTTTTAATAGCCTCTCTGACAGGGGTTGTGTGTATTCGGGCGTTATTCCGTGACAGCCTGAAACCTCAGATTCTGGCGGTTATCACGTCATGCGGAGGAATTGCAGGGGGATTTTTTGTTGACTGCTTTCTGAATACGAGGAAAGGCATGATACCCCTCTACATATTCGAAGCATTATTAACCGGAATTGCAGGGTATTTCTTGGCGGATGCATGGAACAGCCTGAAAAAACAGAGAAAAATCTCTTTTAATGCTGGAAAGAGTTTTGCTTTTTCGCTTTCATACATGCTGGGAATTACGGCATTGTGCGGACTGGATACAGCATTCTGTAACGTGGGGCGGATTGTTGGTATCACGCTGACCATGCTCTGTGCGAAGCAGCTGCACCAGCAAGGGGGGACATTATGCGGAGCATTGACCGCCTGCGGAGTGATTTTGTGCGGAATACCATTAGGGACACCGTTGTTATTTTTACCAGTCACCGGAATGATGGCAGGTTTTCTGTCAAGCTTTCCGAATGCGTTTTACATCCCGACATTTTTCATCATGCAGATTCTGAGCTGTACTATGCTGGGAAGCCATACGGACATCGTGAAAATTCTGATTGAGCTGATACTGGCTTGTACATTATATGCACTGTATTGTCATATTGATATTTATGTTTTTTTAGCTCCCGAAGAAGTCCGGACTTCTGACCGCTTGGCAAGGTCACGGCAGGAGCGTTTTTTAAGCAATGCCATGCAGGAACTCCATGATGAAACCTCGGAAGTCATGCACCGCCTGAACATCCAGAAGCCTGAAGATGCTGTTACTCAAATGAGAAATGAAGTTTGCAAGGGATGCTGTCAGGATTGTTGGAAACCCGAAAACGCAAAACGTACTGAAATTTGTTTCCGGATGTTACTGCACCAATCCGGAAATACTTTTTACTGTCTCCGGAAGGAACGACTTTTTGCATCGGCTTCCGAAATCACGAGAAAAAATGCCCTTGCGCAAATGCAGAGGGTTCATATGTTGCAGAATCGTGCTGTGACATTGGAGTGCCTGCAACTGATGGAAATGCTCACAGCTGATACTGCCACAAGAAAAGAAAGAACCTGCTCTGAACCCGAAACAGTTGCACTGCAAAATATATTACGCTTATGTGCGTGTGAGGAAGCATCCTGTTTTGTATATCAATTACGGAGTGGGAGATATTGTGCTGAAATTTACAGCAAGCAGAAGAATTTCCCTGTTTCGACGGTTCAGGAATTATTGTCAAGAAGGCTCAACGTGGAACTGGATTTCATGCAGACTGAACAGAAAAATAGTTTCCGCTATTGTTTTTCGGAGGTTGCGCCATATCATATGGAATATGCCTTTAAGAGCATCAATGCCCCCGAATATGAACGCTGTGGAGACCATGCAGACGCTTTCACGGACTCCGCTGGAAATCAGTATCTTGTTTTGTCGGACGGAATGGGAAGCGGAAGCATGGCATCCCTTGCCTCAAGAATTGCCGTCCGCACGTTCCGGAAGATGGTGACAAGCGGAATGCCTGCGGAAACGGCGGTCAGACTTGTGAACATGATGCTCCTGACAGAGACCAGTACCGAAAATTTTGCAACCCTTGATGTGCTCTTTCTCAATGCAGATACGGGAGCTGTCACTGTGAGCAAATCCGGAGCGGCGGCGACATTGTTCTATCATGACGGACAGATGCAGAGAATCATTTCACAAAGTTTCCCTGTGGGGATTGTACCGGATGCAATGCCCTCATCTCGTCATGTGACAGCGCAGGAGGGAGATGCCATTGTGATGCTTTCGGACGGAATCGGAGAAGCGGAATTTCCTTACATCCGCCAGCTGTTACAGCAGGGTCTCCCCCTCACGGAAATTGTCGATTCCGTTTGTGAAAAATCGGCTGTTTTTCTAGGCGGTGTCCAGCGTGATGACATGACGGTGATGGTCGCCAGAATCAGCAGTTCCACAGATGACCAGAATTGTCATTCTATGGAAAATTCCATTCCTGAAACCAGAAAATTTGTGTCAACCCCTCCAAAAATATTGTGAAAATTGTACAAAAAAATAGGTGCAAAATTATAGAACTATATGAAATTTTGACACGGAGACCGAAAACACTTGAAAGATACAAAATTTTCTGATAAAATAATAAGTGTAAGGGGGGCTGATTTGATTACAGAAGCATTAAAAAATTTTGTGGAACAAAATTCAGCCTGAACGGAAACTGCCGTCGTATCACAGCAATGTGAAATCCAAGCAAAATTATTTTTTGGCAAAACAGTGAGAAAGGAAATGTTACTGGCACGGTATCCAGCCGGAAAAATGGCGGTTGCCGTGTGTACCCATGCATTAGTGGGGAATTTACGCCTTCGGAGTGTCATGCCAAGCACGGAAAGAGAGTGATTCATCCTCTCTGAAGTGGACACGATGAACAAGGAATGAAACGCAAAAGCTATTTTATAACTTTTTATCAGTTTTCAGTAACGGTAATACTGCTATGAGCGAGCAAACAACCAACCCCAATGATTTCCCGCTATACCTGTTTTATCAGGGAAAAAACTGCGAAAGCTACAAGTTTTTCGGAGTACATGCAATTGAGGAAAACGGTGAAAAGAAACATCGTTTCCGTGTATGGGCACCGAATGCGGTCAGTGTCTCTGTTGTCGGGGATTTCAATGGCTGGGACAGAGAGGTGAACCCGATGTATCTCATTGCTGATGGTGTGTGGGAAGTGGTCATTCCTGCACTTGCACAGTTTGAGATGTACAAATTCAGCATTGAAACAAGAGACAAGAGAATTCTGATGAAGTCCGACCCCTACGGTCATCATTTTGAGACTCGTCCTGCCAATTCATCCAAGATTTATGAAAGTTCCTATGTCTGGAATGATTCAGAGTGGCTGGAAGAAAAAAAGAAGCAGGTTGTTTACAAACAGCCGATGAACATTTATGAAGTACATTTCGATTCATGGAAACGCAATGCGGACGGCAGTATTTTGGATTATGTTGCATTTGCAAAAGAAATGATTCCCTACATCAAGAAAATGTCCTACACCCACGTTGAATTCATGCCCCTGACGGAATACCCCTTTGACGGTTCATGGGGTTATCAGGTAACAGGATATTATGCACCGACTTCCAGATACGGAACGCCTGACCAGTTCCGTGAAATGGTTGACCTGTTCCATCAGTCCGGAATTGGTGTTATCCTTGACTGGGTTCCTGCCCACTTCCCGAAGGATGATTTCGGACTGTATGAATTTGACGGGACATGCTGTTACGAATACACCGACCCCAAAAAGCGTGAGCATAAATCATGGGGGACAAGGGTTTTCGACTACGGTAAGGGCGAAGTATGCTCTTTCCTGATTTCAAGTGCCTGCTATTGGCTGGATGAATTCCATCTTGACGGCTTGCGTGTGGATGCAGTTGCATCAATGCTGTATCTTGACTACGACAGAAGAGACGGCGAATGGACAGCCAACATTAACGGCGGTAATGAAAATCTGGAAGCAGTTGATTTCTTCCGCAGATTGAATGAGTCTGTTTTCTCAAAACATCCGGATGTATTGATGATTGCAGAAGAATCCACCGCTTGGCCTCTGGTAACAAAGCCGACTGACATCGGCGGTCTGGGATTCAATTTCAAGTGGAATATGGGCTGGATGAATGACATGCTCCAATATATGTCACTTGACCCGATTTACAGAGCTTTCAACCATGACAAGCTGACGTTCTCTTTCTTCTATTGCTTCTCTGAAAATTACATTCTTCCGATTTCGCATGATGAAATTGTCTATGGAAAATGCTCCATGATTAACAAAATGCCCGGTCTGGAGGGTGATAAATTCTCGTCTTATCGTGCATTCCTTGCATACATGATGGCACACCCCGGAAAGAAAATGCTTTTCATGGGTCAGGAATTTGCACAGAGAAACGAATGGAATTATCAGACTGACCTTGACTGGGAACTGCTCGATAAGCCCGAACACAAACAAACGCAGGACTTTGTAGCAAAGCTGAATTCCCTCTATCTGGATACTCCTGCATTGTGGGATAATGACGATTCGTGGGGTGGTTTCAGCTGGATTTCACATGATGATTACAAGCAGAGTGTCATTGCATTCCGCAGAATCGCAGATGACGGCAATGAAATTATTGCAGTCTGCAACTTTGTACCGGTTACAAGAGAAGATTATAAGATTGGTGTACCGTTTGAGGGCAAGTATGAACTGCTGTTCAGTACGGATGACAAGGAATTCGGCGGAAAGGGTCTTGCATTGCAGTCCTATGAAACCATTGAATATGGTATGCATGGCTTTGACCAGTGCATTTCTCTGACATTGCCGGCACTGTCTGTTCTGTACCTGAAAAGAGTTCCTGTCAAGAAGACTGTCAAGTCATTGGCGGAATTGGCAAATGAAAAGGCAGAGGAAAAGGAAGCAGCTGCAAAAAAATCAGAATCCGCTGAATCTGGTGTTGAAGAAAAAACTGTTGCAGAACCTGTCAAAGTGGAAGAAGCTGTAGTGTCCAAAGAAAAAGTGACAGAAACCTGATTACAGTGAATTCTTAAAAATTTTATCTAATTTGTTATTACAGGAGGAAAACTATGAACGCTAAGAAAAAAGTCATCGCAATGCTGTTGGCTGGCGGTCAGGGCAGCAGACTGTATGCCCTGACACAGAATGTTGCAAAGCCTGCTGTACCGTATGGCGGTAAGTATCGTATTATTGACTTTGCACTCTCCAACTGCACCAATTCCGGTATTGATACCGTTGGTGTCCTGACACAGTATCAGCCCTTAGTACTGAATGAGTACATCGGCAACGGTCAGCCGTGGGATTTGGACAGAATGCACGGCGGTGTGCATGTATTGTCACCGTTCGAAACCAAAGAAGGTGCAGACTGGTTTCAGGGTACTGCAAACGCTATTTATCAGAATATGCGTTTCATTGAACGTTATGACCCTGAATATGTCATTGTCCTCGGTGGCGACCACATCTACAAGATGGATTATTCCAAACTCGTGGAATACCACGAAAAGAACAAGTCTGACGGCACAATTGCTGTTATTGATGTACCTAAGGAAGAGGCTTCCCGTTTCGGTATCATGACAGTAGATGCAGAAAACAGAGTTGTCCGTTTCACAGAAAAGCCGAAGAATCCGGAATCTACACTTGCTTCTATGGGTATTTACTGCTTCACATGGAAGAAACTCAAGAAGTATCTGATTGAGAATGAAAATGCCAATACCGGTTCTAAGGATTTCGGGAAAGACATTATTCCGGCAATGCTCCAGAATCAGGAACGCTTGTTTGCTTATACTTTTGACGGATACTGGAAAGATGTCGGCACACTGGATTCTTTGTGGGAAGCAAACATGGACTTGCTCGACCCTGCCGCACAGCTTGACCTTTACGACCCGAAGTGGAAGATTTATGCAAGACATAACAATATGCCTCCGCAGTACATCGGCGAAAATGCACAGATTGAAAATTCTATGATTACAGAGGGTTCAAGCATCAGTGGTAAGGTAGATTTCTCCATTATCTTCTCTGGTGTTACGATTGAAGAAGGTGCAGTGGTTAATTATTCCATCCTGATGCCCGGAACAGTTGTAAAGGCTGGTGCAGTGGTAGAATATGCAATTGTCGGTGAAAACTGCGTTGTAGAATCCGGTGCGAAAATTGGTGTCAGCCCTGAAGTTATTGATAATCGTGATGACTGGGGCATTGCAGTAGTTGGACATAATATCACCGTTCCGAATGGTGCATTCGTAAAGCCGAAGGAAATTATCGGCAAGAATGAAGACATTAAAAAGGCGTAAGGGAGGTTCTGAAAATGGGTGTTAATAATAATGTACTTGGTCTGATTTTTGCATCTCTGCATGATTCCACAGTCGTTGAACTGACAAAACAGAGAACAATGGGTTCTATCATGTTCGGCGGTCGTTATCGTCTGATTGACTTCCCTCTGTCCAATATGGTGAATTCTGGTATCACACAGGTTGGTGTGATTACAAAGTCCAATTATGGCTCACTGCTTGACCATCTGGGAACAGGTCGTGAATGGGATTTGGCAAGAAAGAAGGGCGGTCTGCATCTGCTTCCTCCGTTCAGCCAGAATGTTGGCGGTGAAGGTGTTTACCGTGGTCGTCTGGAAGCCCTGAATAATATCTGGAGCTATGTAGAACATGCAAATTGTGAATATGTGGTTCTCTCCGACTGTGACTATGTATGTAATATCAATTTTGAAGATGTTATCAACAAGCACATTGAAACAGGCGCAGACATTACCGCAGTTTACGGCAATTACAAGTACAGTGAAGAATCCGGCTCTTGTGTGGATGTTCTGGAAATGGACAAAAACGGAAGAATTTTGTCTGTTCTGATTGACCCTCAGCTGTCCGGTGAATGCAAGATTTGTCTTGATATGTATGTGATGAAGAAAGATTTCCTTGCAAAGATTGTCAAGGAAGCTGCAAGCCGGAATGAATACAGCCTTATCCGTGACTGCTTACAGGCTCGTGCAAAGGAATTCGTGTTCATGGGCTATGAATTCGACGGCTATTTCTCCAGAATCGACAGTGTCAAGAGTTATTACCGTGCAAACATGGCATTGCTGAAACAGGAAAACAGAACTGCATTATTCAAGGCTGATTCTCCCATCTATACCAAAATTGGCGACAATGGTCCTGTAAAATATGGTCTGGAATCCAAGGCTTCCAATTCCCTGATTGCTGACGGCTGTATCATTGAGGGTACTGTTGAAAATAGTATTCTGTTCCGTGGTGTCAAGGTTGGCAAGGGCAGTGTTGTAAAGAACTGCGTACTCATGCAGGGTACAACCATCGGAAGTGATTGCTCTCTGACTTCTGTCATCACTGACAAGAACGTTACCACAGAAGATGGAAGAGTTCTGACAGGCTCTGAAAGCTATCCGGTTTATATCGGAAAGAACGCAAAACTTTAATTTTAATGGGAAGGTAGTGATGAACCGTGAATATACTGTTTGCAGCAAGTGAGGCTGTACCCTTTGCAGCTTCCGGCGGTCTGGCGGACGTGATAGGCTCTCTGCCCCATGCCCTTGTTGAAAAAGGTCACGACTGCCGTATTGTCATGCCATATTATAAATCCATCAAAACTGCACATCCGGAATTGTGTGAGCGACTTACCCAAGTGACACATTTTACAGTTGACGTATCATGGCGCAAGCAGTACTGCGGTATTTATACCGCAGTCTGGAATGGTGTCACCTATTACCTTCTTGACAACGAATACTATTTCAAGCGTGATGGGCTGTATGGCTTCTATGACGACTGTGAAAGATTTGTATTCTTTTCAAGAGCGGTTCTGGAAATGCTTCGCTGTATCGATTTCAAGCCGGACATTATCAATGAAAATGACTGGCAGACAGCGTTAATTCCGGTATTTTATCAGGTATTCTACAAATATCAGCAGGGTTTCCAGAATATCAAGCATGTTTTCACCATTCATAATATCCAGTATCAAGGAAATTATGGTCGGGAAGTTCTCAATGAAGTGATGGGAATTCCGCTGTATCACATGGGAATTCTGGAGTATGACGGTGCTATCAACATGATGAAGGGTGCAATCGAAACCGCCGACAAGATTACCACTGTCAGCCCAAGTTACGCATGGGAAATCCTTGACCCGTGGTATTCTCACGGTCTTGACAGAATCCTTGTCAATAAGCAGTACAAATTGAGCGGTATTCTCAACGGCATTGATACGGAGCTGTACAACCCCGAAACGGATGATTTGATTGCAAAGAAATTCAGTGCAAAACATCCGTCCGGAAAGAATGCCTGCAAAGAAGCACTGCTTGCGGAATTGGCGTTGCAGGAAGGTGATGAGCCTGTCATTGGCATTGTGACCCGTTTCGTATCTCATAAGGGGATTGACCTGATACGTTATGTATTCGAAGATATTGTGAATATGGGTTTCAAGTTTGCCATTCTGGGAAGCGGTGAAAGAATCTATGAAGATTTCTTCTCTGAAATGCAGTCAAGGTATCCTGACCAAGTAAGCGTAACATTGGGATTCCAGCCGGATTTGGCTAGAAAAATTTATGCTGGTTCAGATATGTTCCTGATGCCGTCACAAAGTGAACCGTGCGGACTCGCCCAGATGATTGCCATGCGTTATGGCACAATTCCGATTGTCCGTGAAACCGGCGGTCTGCGTGATTCCGTCAAGGATGACGGCAACCACGACGGAAACGGCTTCACTTTCAAGACATACAATGCTCATGATATGCTGGATGCTGTGAAGCGTGCAAAGGCAACCTATGATAATACCAAAGAATGGAAGGCTCTCAGAAAACGTGCGCTGAAAAGTGATTTCAGCTGGAGTGCATCCGCTGACTCTTATCTGGCATTGTATCAGGAGCTTTGCAAACAATAACATTTCATGCACCGTTCTGCTCAGGGCGGTGCATTTTTATCCGAAAAATGAAAAGGAGTATTTTTATGCGCTATCAAAAGGAAATCCATGATTATATCACATCTCATGCAGATGAAATGATTGCAGATTTAGGCGAGATTGTCGCCGTCCGCAGTGTACAGGGAGATGCTCTCGAAAATATGCCGTTCGGGTCTGAACCTGCCAAGGCTCTTGCAATCATGCTTGACAAATGCCAAAAATATGGCTTTACCATTGAAAACGTCGATAACTACGCAGGAAGTGCAGACCTGAATCAACTCGAAACAACACTCGGCATTCTGGCTCATCTGGATGTTGTGCCAGAGGGTGACGGCTGGCATTCTGACCCCTATAAAATGATTTATGACGAACAATCTCATAAATTGTTAGGTCGTGGCACATCTGACGACAAAGGACCTGCCATTGCTTCCCTTTATGCCATGAGGGCTGTCAAGGAATTGCAAATTCCCATGAAAAATAATGCCCGCTTGATTCTTGGCACGAATGAAGAAAACGGCTCGGAGGATTTAGCCTATTATATACAAAAGCGAACCCTTCCCCCAATGGTATTTACTCCGGACGGTGATTATCCGGTTATCAACCTCGAAAAAGGAATGTGCCGTCTGAAATTGTCGTTTGATTTCACGGACGGAAAATCTAACATTATCAAGCTCAAGGCTGGCGATGTCATCAATGCCGTTCCTGCTCATGCTGAGGTAGTTTTAAAAGGTGTCGAATTGGAAGAAGTAGAAGATGCAGTTAGTGAAGTAGAATACAGTTACTTCCCTGCAATTCCTGAAACAGTAGTGAATGAAGATAATGAATTTGTGACAATTTCTGTCAACGGAGAATCCGCTCATGCCTCCACTCCCGAAAAAGGGAAAAATGCGCTTACATTTTTGTTAGACATCTTGAATGAGTTAAATCGTAATAGAAAAAATTTGAATGGACAACAATTTGAAATCATTCACAAGCTTTCCCAATTGTATCCATATAGAGAAACAAACGGGAAAGCCTGCGGAATTTCGGCAAGTGACGACATTTCAGGAGCGTTGACTCTGGTTTGTAGCGTGATGGAAATGGATGCAACCCAAATGACCGCATATAATGACATTCGTTTCCCTGTCTGCTGTCACGGTGAAAATATCGTTGCAAAAATGAAAGAAACGCTCTCCCCCATTTCGTGTGAAGCAATCCTCTGTGATGAACCGCATTATACGGATGAAAATTCTCCATTCGTGCAGACTCTCTTACACGTTTATGAGGAAGTAACCGGAAATCAAGGAAAATGCCTTGCCATTGGTGGGGGTACTTATGTACATCACATTGAGGGCGGTGTCGCATTCGGGGCAACTTTCCCCGATACAGATGTACATATGCACGGAGCTGATGAATTTATCATCCGTGAACATTTGTTGATGGATGCCGAAATGATAGCCCTCGCCATTACGGAACTTTGCGGAGCATGACAACATGAAAATCGTAACTTACCAAAATGTACTTGTCATGAAAAAAGCCGTTTCGGATAAATTTGGACTGTATCTGCATTTTCATGATGGATGCGGTTCACAGTATTTTTCATTTGATGCACCTGTCAATGAAGAGGTGCAGGAATGGCTGAAAGATTATTTCCGTGCAAATTGGGAATGCAATGTGAAATTCACTCCCTCTTGTATGGAGTTCACATTAGATGAAATGATGGTTGAACAAATTT
>DGHF01000122.1 GCA_002392545.1 Ruminococcus sp. UBA3855 | reverse complement strand
GAAAATCTACTGTCATGCTGAATCTAATTGCGACAGTTACGAACGGCGGTATTTTTCCTGACGGAGCTGTATTTGACAGACCACATCCGGTTATTTATCAGTGTACGGAAGATAATGCCGCAGATACTGTCAAGCCAAGATTGTTGGCTGCCGGAGCTGTCTGTGAAAAAATAGCATATATTCTTGATGAAGATGAGAAACTCACGCTTGATGACAGCAGAATTGAGGATACACTTATCAGGACAGGTGCAAGGCTCATAGTATTTGACCCGATTCAGTCATTTCTTTCGCAGGATTCTGATATGCAGAATGTTGGCAGAATGCGTTCATTGCTTAAGAAAGTATGTGCCATAGCCGAAAAACATCGTTGTGCTGTTGTGTTAATCGGGCATATGAACAAGGGCGGAGCGAATAATCAGTTGTACCGAGGTCTTGGAAGCATTGATATTGCAGCAATCGCAAGAAGTGTGCTGATGATTGTCCGTGACAGAGAAAATCCGGAACTTCGCTATTTGTTTCAGATTAAGTCCAGCCTTGCACCGGAAGGCAGACCTGTTTCGTTTCTCATGAACCGTCAACAGGGATTTATCTGGCAGGAAGTCTGTGACTTGTCCATTCAGGATGTGATTCAGAATGAACCTGTTTCAGATAATGGCAAGCGGAGTCAGGCGGCTGTACTTCTGATGGAATTGCTGACGGAGCAGGATATGCCAAGTTCTGAAGTTTTTGCTGAACTCGAAAAGCAGGGAATTTCCAGAAGAACCGTTCAAAAGGCAAAAAAAGATGCCCATATCAGGGCATACAAGAAAAATAATATCTGGTACTGGAGCAGGAGGTCATAATATGTCAGAAAAACAAGCAGAGCCATTGATTCCGCCACTGGAAACATTGCCACGAATCAGTCTCAAAGGAACAGAAGTTGTCAGACGACAGTATCTTTCGCATATCAAGGATAATCTTGTCAGCATTCGTCCGGATGGAATTCAGTTCAATACTGCCTGTATCACACGCATGGAAAACGTTGTCTATATTCAGATTATGATTGACCGGAAAAGAAAATGGCTGATTGTGCGTGGGTGCGATGAAGAGGACAGAGATGCCCAGCGGTGGTGCAATGTCAAAGAGGAAGGAAGAAAACCACGAAAAATTACAGGGAAAGATTTTGCAATCCGCATTTACAGAATGATGGAATGGAACAGAGGGTATTATTTCAAAGTCTGCGGAAGTTTCGCTGTCAGAGACGACAAGGAAGATGAACTTCTGCTCGTATTTGAACTGGAAGAATCCGAAATCTATCCCATGTCATCTTCTGCAAGGCAGAAAGCAGGTGTGGAAGATTCAGAAGTTGGAAGAGAGGAACTGGAAAAACTCAATGCTTATGAAGCCGCCAAAGATGCCGAAAAGAAAGAGCGTGAAGAAGCAAAGAAAGCAGGTATTGAGCCTAAAGCAGGCAAAAAGCAGTCAGCATTTTCAGAAATTCTTGCATCTGAAACATTTGGTGAGACATTTGAAAATCATGTCAACCGTCTGAAACTTCCGACTTCGGAAGAAGTGGAAGGTCAGCTTGATTTCTTCAAGGAGGGTTAATATGGCAAAGCCAGCAAAAAACGGAATTTCTATTTATTTCAGATGCCACAGAATAAGTATTCACCGGAGTGCAATCTATGCCATTGGAAAACCGAAATATATTCATCTGCTCATAAATCGCAGAGAAAAGAAAATGTTCATTCAGGGCTGTGAACAGGACAAAGATGCATTCAAAATATATTATACATTTTCGGATACTGAAAACGTGGATAAATGCTATATCCATAGCAAATGGTTTATTGAATACTTTGCTGATATGCTGGGGGTTGCCTATGATTCAGAATCGCTTTGTTTTTCTGGAATTTTGCTTGAAGACGGCAGGACAATTCAGATAGACTTAAATCAGTATGAAGTGATTGCTTATCAGCCAGAACAGGAGAGTGCATCATGAATGAAAGACCAAAAGTATCCAGATTAAGTGAGGGACTTCACGCTGTTGACACATCAGCTCCGGAAAGTGTGACCTTGTTTCAGGGCATGACAGAAAAAGAAAGAATTATCGCTCAGTATGGTCAGAAACGGGATATGAGTAAGATAGTTGTCATTCCGGCAAAGCCATCTCTGGGATTATTCGATACAGAACGCAGAAAGCGGGTTGTGGTATACTGTCGAGTCTCTACGGATGGAATTTCACAGACTTCTTCTTTTGAGTTACAGAAAAACCATTATCTCAAATATGTACGCCAAAAGCCGGAATGGAAACTGGTCGGTCTGTATTCTGACGAAGGAATTACAGCGACAAGCACCAAAAAAAGAATCGGTTTGCTGACTATGCTGGATGATGCCAAGGCAGGAAAATTTGATATTATTGTTGTGAAAAATCTTTCCCGTTTATCAAGAAATCTGATGGACTGCATGGAAATCATCTATATGCTGCGGAATCTTCCTCACCCTGTAGGGATTCTGTTTGAAACGGAAAATATGTTCACGCTTGATAAAAACATTGACTTTACCTTGCAGGTGCTTTCCCTTGTAGCACAGGAAGAAAGTCATAAAAAGTCCGAAGCAATGGGTGCATCCTATCAGCAGAGATACGGAAACGGTCAGTATTCCGTACCGGATTTATTCGGATATGACAGCATCGGCACAAATGAAATCGTCATCAACGAAGAAGAAGCAAAAACAGTCCAGTTGATTTTCATGATGTATCTTGCAGGCATCGAGAGAAAAGAAATTGCCGAGATTTTGATGAAACTTGGCAGAAAGACGCATACACATAAATATAAAGATGGTCACATCAAAGAAGGTATTGTCAGGTGGACGGCAGATTCTGTACTGAATATTCTTCAGAATGAACGGCGGTGCGGTGATGTGCTGGCACAAAAGACATACACTCCAAATTACCTTGACCATAAATCAGTCAAAAACAACGGCGTTCTTCCGCAGTATTATGCGAGAGAACAGCATCCTGCAATCATCAGTCCAGAGGATTTCTATCTAACTCAACGGCTGATTTCAGCAAATCGTGGCGGATGGAATCAGGGAGTGCCAACATTACAACTTTATCAAACTGGAATGCTACACGGATTTGTGTCCGCAGTTCCGGCATGGTTTGGATTCAGTGCAGAAGATTACAACAGAGCCGCACTTCGGGCAAGTGGAATATCAGAACAGGAACTTGAAATTTTTATGAAACAAAACAGCCCAGAAGTTACAACAACAGGCAGAATACAACATTCCAGTGAAAACACTTTCAGTTACCGGTACACAATTGATTCAGATGACTATGAATCCTATCCCGATTCCACAGGAACAGAATCCACACAGTCAGAAAAGAAAACAGAAACTTTCCAAAGTTGGGTTGACAGAATCCGTTCGGAACAGCATCTCTCGCACGAAATCGAGATTACCAGAAGTTATGATTTATCTGAATGTGAAGTCGTAAGAGCGCAGTTTTTCAGTATGCGTGAAAAGGCTTCTGCTACACTCAGTCACAAAGGAATCATTTTCAATAAGAACTGTTTCCGAAAACTTGGGAATGACACAGAACTGATAAAAATCGCTTATAATCCAATCGAACGGATGATAATTATCTCTCCCGAAAAAACAGAATCAGAAAAAACACTCCGCTGGGTAAAGAGTAAAAATAACGATTATGTGATGTGTCACTGCAAATCAGCGGGGCTGATGCAGGCTATTTTTCAGAATATGAACTGGAATACAGAATACAAATATCGCCTGATTGGAAATGCAGTACAGTCAGCCGGTCAGAATATGCTGCTGTTTCATCTGGAAGAGCCGATTATCCTTGTTTCCGCAAAAGAAGGCAGTCTACAGAATATGGATACAGACACAGCATCAGAAACCGAAAGCCGGACAGTCAGGAAGTCTATCCGTGACGGATTTTCGCCTGAAACAAGCTATCTTCCAAATCTTGACGGATTCAGTACAGAATCAGGAACCAAAGTCAGAAATATTACGAGAAGCCGTGCCATTTATTATGATGAGATAGTAGAGCAATCTAATGGGATTCTTCATGTGAATGACCTCGGTGAACAGCAGTACACGCCCGAATGTATACAGAGAATGCGTGAAAAAGGCATTGCACCTGTTGAGGGCTGGGACTACCTTAGAGGAATGGCTGTCATGACAGAAAAAGGTTTTGCAATTTATCCGGCAGACTGGGCAGAAAATTTTGGAGCTGACCCCTATCATACGGTTTCGTATCGTTTTAATCAGAGACTGTCATCGAAACATCAGGAAAATAGTATTGATTATGGCTGGACGGTCGGACTGGATTTGCCGACATTGGAAACAGTTCAGAAAGCAATTGCACAGTTCCGTACAGAAAAAAGTGAGTTATGAGAGGAATTTTTTATATGCCGAATATCAGAAAAATTTTGATGAGAATCGCTGCTGAAAATCATACAACAGTATCTGAAGTTAGAAAAGAAATTTCTATTGCTATTGAAGAGGGCATGAACAATCCTGACCCTGAAATCCAGAAAAAATGGAGGGCAATGTCCAGAACAGGCGGAATGCCCACTCCGGAAGAAGCTATTATTTGTTTGAGTAAAGAATTCAGACAAAAATATGAAAAATGAAGCAGTTGCTGTACTGCTCGTACGGTAGTACAGCATTTACGCTGAATCAGATTACTTTTTGAGTATTTCCATCATTATTTCTGCACAAGAAAGCTGATTGCTTTTTCTGAGACAGAACGATAGAGATAAAAATAGATAGAGGTAACTACAATGAATATTTATACTGTCAGTCTGTTTGGTCACAGAAGTCTTCGGAATCCACTTTCAGCCGAAGAACGTCTGGAACGGGAGGTTTACAGACTTCTGAAAAATCATAAATATGTCAATTTCCTGATTGGACGCACAGGAGAATTTGACCTGATGGCGACTCTCACAATCCGCAGAGTGATGAGAACTTATAGTCGCATCAACTGTTCTCTGACACTTGTTCTGCCTTATAAGAATAGCAATGTTGAAAATCATAAGGATAGCTTTCTGAATCTGTATGATGAAATTGAAGTCTGCCCGTATTCATCAAATGCTCATTACAAATCAGCTTTTCAGATTCGCAATCAGAATATGATTGACCGTTCTAATTTAGTGCTTTGCTGTATCGAACATGAATCTGGAGGAGCATATCAGGCGGTCAGATATGCCAGACAACAGAAATGCCAGATAATTAATCTGGCAGAAGGAGAAATATTCTTCTAAACAATGATAGAGTTTTATTCCTGACGGTCATTTTACGTTATTTTCGGATAGGCTTTGTCCTGATTGGTGATGCCAAGAAGAAAATCGGTACTGGTATCATAGAATTCAGCAAGATAAATCAGCAGTTTCAGCGGAATTTCAGTTGTATGGGATTCATAGCGGGAATAGGTCTGCTGGGAAACACCGAGTTTTTTCGCCATTTCTGCCTGTGACAGCTCCCGTTCTTCCCTCAGTTCTCTTAATCTTAATCGTAATTCAGCCATTTTCATCAACCTCCATGACATTATTATACCATACTCAGAAAGTGAATGTCAATAGTCAACAAAATAGAGACAAAATCTCTGGTACATACTGCTATTGACTTTCACTCTGAAATTGAGTAATATATAATACTAAGAAACTATTTTTTTCAAGCAAAAATAAAAAATCGAATCGCAAATTTCTGCAATTCAACAGGGCTTTTCGCAAAATTCAAACTTTTGCGAAA
>DGHF01000057.1 GCA_002392545.1 Ruminococcus sp. UBA3855 | reverse complement strand
AATCCTCAAAATTCTGATAACCTAACTCTTTGTACAGTTTGCCGTCTCTCATTTCTTTGAGACCCTTGCAGACCTCGTACAATGACTGTTGCATTGCCTGAGCGTTGGCAATGATATGACGGGTCAATGTCACTGCCTTGGTGTATTCCTCTGAAACGACAACCGCAGTTTCCGGCACTGGTTCGGGATGATTCAGTGCTTCCGGCTTGATGGCATAGAACGCAACATAGCCACCAGAATGTTTGACAAGTTTCCGCTTGGAAATGGTTTCGTGGCATCCCTCAACCGTGTGAATGGTAATGTCACCATTGCTGTTGATTCTTTCCAGCTCCACCGCTTCCAGCCATGACGGCTCTTCCACTCCGACTGCATCATCATCCATCAATACCAGCTGTCCGACAAATCGGCTGAAATCCTGCGGCATAAGCTGATAAGCAATCATTGTTTCGTCATAGGCGATTGTATCGCCATTCTTCACATAACTTTTCATGAAAATTTTCCTTTCTTGCTTGACAAGAACGGCTTTTTGTGATACAATGTTCTTGTCATATAATCTTTTAGACAGTTCCGGTTCACTCGATTCTCCGGAGCTGTCTTTTTATGTAACATATTTTTTATGAGCGATTTCGAGGTCTTCTTCCTGCAAATCAAGATAAATCTGTGTTGTTGTAATCTGTTCGTGTCCAAGCATTTTTGAGACCTGTTCTATTGGCATTCCACGTCTTAAAGCCATTGTTGCACATGTCCTGCGGAATTTATGCGGATATGCCTGAACACCTATTTTCTTGCCAAGATTGCGTACAATCACTTCAACATTGCTTTTGTCGATATGTCCCTCTGCAACTGCCTCCGGATTTTTCCACCATAAAGCATTGTTACGGTATTTTCCTCCAAATTCACACCCCTTTGCAAACAGCCAAGGATTATTATCGCTTCTCTGACTCAAATATTTTGAGATTGCAAGCTGTGCCTTTGCATTTAAGTAGACTGTCCGGTCTTTATTTCCTTTTCCATGCACAAGTATTTTGTCTTGCTGAATGTCAGATATTTGAATTTGGCAAAGTTCTGAAACTCTGCATCCAGTGGACAAAAGAAGTTCTATAATTGCACATTCTCTCTCATTACGGCAAACAGAACGAATTTGTTCCACTTCCATTTCGCTGAATGAGTGTTTTTTCACTTTGTCAGGCTTCATCTTATCAATCTGGAGCATGATGTTTTTCTGGACAATTTCGTTTGCAGAAAGATAAGCATAGAACGACCGGAGGACACGAATTTCATTGTCAGCCGTAACCTTTGTGACCTTGTCCTTGACAAGCCTCTCAGCGGTATATACCCTTACATCGTCAGCAGTTATCTCAGGAATATTTTTACTGATTCTTCCCATGACAAACATCAAGGTTTTGGCATAGAAAGAGATTGTTCTTTCTGTGCATCCGCTTATCATTTTTGCAGCAATAAACTGCTTTATCAAATGTTCATTTGCAGTTTCGTCAATAAGAGCAAGTGATGTCTCAATTGGTGTGCATTCTACGTTGCGGAAAATCAAAAACAATTTTTCGTGAAGTCCGTCAATTTGTATGCCTTTTTCTTGCAACATCATCAGAATATTGTTAATCAGTTCTTCTTTCATGCGATTACCTCAACTTTTTGGAATGAGTGAAAATTCGGTCAAGCGTCTGAGCATACCGTCTTCCAGACCATATACCAGAGAACCAAACAGGTGTATACCAAATGTCTGCCCCATTATCTGATTCTGTTAAAGGGTTCGTCAAACTGTCCCCTATCTTGATTTTGGCTGCAAAACCAAATAAGCTCAGTTGCAAATAGCACATCATGGCTGATACCTGACTTAAATCCTGTGCGTACAATACAACATAATCTTGTGCATTCAATCCAGTTCCGGAAATACTTCGCTGAAATTCTTGCGCAGCAGCAATCAACAACGCTCCGCCACCGCAAGCACAGTCCAACACTGATATGGGCTGTACATCCTCCGCATTGTGGATAGGTTCACCGAGTTGAGTTTTTGCCATCATCTGACACACGGAATAGGGTGTAAAAAATTGTCCGTGCCAATGAGAACCAAGTTCTAAGGTCATGTATAGGTCTCCAAGAAAATCTTGTTCTGGATTAGCTTGCAACTGCTGAACGATTTCACCGAATATTTTAGGAAATGTCTGTTGATGTTCCGGCGCATACTTTGAAATCAAATTCATGTATATTTCTTCCCGTTCCGTTCTGTATCTGGAATCAAATGCATTGGAAATACTACAAGCAAACATTGTCATGCTATCTTGCCACAGCTCCCACATCTGATGTTCTCTCAGCATGGAATGATACATCTTGACAACATCATTGTACTGCTGTTTGATGACTTTCGCCATTTTACCAGTTCACCACCTTATCAAGTTCCTGTTGTTGCTGTTCTGCTGACATTCTCACATATAACATAGTGGTATTGACTCCGGAATGTCCCAATAAATCAGCAAGCAGAAACATATTATTATTGCGTTTCATGAATTCGACTGCAAACAGATGCCGAAAAGCGTGCGGATGCATTACATTTTTGGGAAATTGCCCACCTCTTCGCCGTGGAAAGTTGGCAGAATGTTTCCTGCACTATATCTTTTGATAAAGTCAGGCAAGACAGCGGTCATATATCTTTTTTTGTCCCTGACAATATCGCCGGAATCGGCTTTTATCTCCAGTAAACGCTTGAAATAGTAGAAAAAGCCGTCTGCAAATTCTTCTAGTTCGCCATCAATGCGGTCAATCAGGAACAGCTTTTCTTTGAGTTCGTAGCCATCAACAACACGCTTTCCGGCTCTGTTCGTGAAAATCAGTTCCGTGAGAGAATCTGCAACGGAAATCAGAAAATGACAATATTCTGTGTCGTTCACCTGCAAATGTCCTTCAAAGTCCATTCTTTCTTTCAGCCATGATGTAAAGGCTTGTCTTTCGGACTCTTCTTCTGTGGCAATGTGGTTGTTTTCCGTTTCCGGCTTGGTAGCTGGTTTCTTTGCCTTGATTTTCTCCAGAACATGGATGATGGTATTTTTGATAAACTTTCCTTTTGCTTCCGGATGTTTCAGGCGCAGTAATGCCGTCTTAATGATTTCAGTCAGATTCTGCATAAAATCATGCATATCCAGAATCAGAGAAAATTTGCCTTTCAGCTCCGCATTCTCAGCAATGATTTCATTGAGACTGCTTGTGATGCAGTCAGTCAAGTCCTCAGTGCTTTCAGAATTTTCAACAGGCATTTCAACAGTTTCTGTTTGCAGTTCCGTCTTTTCCGTTTCAGAATAGACAGACAGACTACAACAAGAAAAAGTATTGGGATATAATAAGTATATTCCTTCATCTCCGTAGCACGGATTTTGTGTCATGGATGAAACACCATTTTCAGGTGTTTCTGTCTCCGACTGCTTGCCGAAGTAAGGATTATCAGAAGGCGAACGGTAGAACTGGTAGGAATTATGTGTGAACCGTCCCCATTGGTCACGGTTCTTTCTGATGTGGATGTAGCCAAGGGATACCAGTTCGGAAATCGCCTTTCTGACTCTGTTGATACCCATTCCGAGCATATCCATCCAATCGCTGAAACTTGTCAGGCGTTCGTCTTCTGGGTATAAAGCATACAGCACAGTCATCAATGACAAAGAATCCATTGACAGACGTTTTTTGATGACATCTTTCACTAGTTCATTGCTGATTTGTGTATAGTTTCCGGTCAGTGGCTTCCTGTCAAAAGTCGCATCCATAAAGTCTCTGTCTGTCATGGTTCTTTCCTCCTTTTATCTGTCTGAATAATCTCGAAAGGCTCATCACCTATGAGGTCTTTCAGTTTTTGCTTGGCAGTTTCCAGCGTGTCTGCCTCAATGTCATATCTGCGTTCTGCATTGCTCTCCGGCAGATAACAGTAAAATGTGTACATCTCATTTTCCTCCGAACAGGTCTGGTCTTTTGGCTTTCAGCTTTGCAATGTATACCTCATGTGGCTTGATGGTTGTCAGGCTTTTTCTGTGGCTTATCCGCCCTCCGACAATGCCTAAATCATCAAGAACCTGAATCTCATTTGCCATAATTTCATAAAGGAATCTCGTATGGTCGTTACAATTATCACCAGCAAAATAATAAGCGTGAAGTACAGGATAGTCTTTATATTTCCCGTCTAATGTCATACAAAAGCTCATGTCTTTCTGTCCGCAGTGTATCTTATTTTTCCAGTAAAGTATTAAATTATAGGGTTCATCAGGTGAATCTTCATCTCTCCAGATTGCTGCGCCGCTTGCTGTGATTCTATTGGCATCATATCCAACCTTAATCATGGCTACAAGCTGACTGAGCAGTATTTGTCTTATCATTCCAGTTCACTCCATTTCAATGTAAGACACCAGAGCATATTCAATCATCATGCTGGGTCTTTGCTTGCAGAGAATTTCCTCAGCAACTTCATAGGCTTTCGCTCTGGTGAGGACATCTCCCTGTTCAAGCTGAATGTCGGCAACAGGTCTGCCTTTGTAGAGTACCTGATAACACTTGCCGTCATGATTCAGGTTTTCTACCTGTTTCATGGTTCGCATTTCATTTCACCTCGATTCTGATTGAATTTATGGTGAGCGGATAGTTTTACATCTCATGCTCAGGAGATAAGGTTCTGTTAGAAGAAAGGAATATAATCTGTCATTTCAATTTCAAAAGCGGACTCCAGAAATTCCTGAACTGCTTCTTCTTTGGTAGAACGATAACGTCCGCCATGTACACCGATTCGGTCAGCATCAATTGTCCATATCACCCATGGGTCAGGAGCGGTCTTGCTATGTGCAATACAGGTGTTTTCGTACATCCCCACAATTTCATAGCCTCCCACTTTCATGCCAATGTGGACTGCCTTCATTTTTGCCTGCATTCGCTCCACTTCATCGGGAGAAAGACCTGTTTCTTCATAGTCAAGCAGTTTGCGCATTGCACCATATACGGCATCGCTCAAAGGGAAAACTTTCTCTTTGAGAAGTCCCCATTCACCTGACGGCTCTTTGTAAGTCAATCTCATAATATCAAATCCTTTCAATTGCACCAGATTTCAGGTGGCAATGTTTCCAGCAATTTGTTGAAGCGTTCTTCTGTTTCTTTGCTGTGGCTGATTTCCATTCCGTGGTAATATTCCGTGTTCTTTGCCCAATCATCATAGGCTTTTTCAATGTCCTTGATGGTGTCGAGCATAGCGGAATTTTTATCTTCCAGAATATCCATTGTCGCCTTTAATCGGTCAAATTTGTACTGTAAATCCATGTATGCAAGCAAGATGCCCATACAGTTCCCGATAGTTGACAGCATTTCTTTTTTGGTCATACGCATGACACGCTTTCCGGCTTCTGTTTCAGCAAGGTTTGATTCGTACCCTGCCAAGCTGAAATAATCCATTTCATAATCATCAAAGCCAACCAGCCGGAAACGATTCCCGACTAATGCAACCGTCATATCATCAAATGCTCTTTCAACGACTGTATATTCGTCATCTTCTTCGTCATCATCACGGTCAATATGCCAACCGTACTCTCGTAAAGCATCAGACAGGCGTTCTGCATCCGTTTCCAAGTCGGAGAATGCGAAACGGAAATTAAATGCTTCCTCATCGCCGCCAAGGGCATCTATCAGGAAATCCTGTTCGCTGTCAATCCACCAGTGAATGTCAATGCACATTTCCTGAATTTCATTCAATCCGTTGATAATGTCAGAATATCCCATGCTTGCCAATGCCGGCTTACGGTAACGGAGATTCTCACAGCGTTCCGCCTTTGTCATTCTTACGCTCGCTTTCGTAAATGTCGTCAAGAGCCTTGTAAATCTCTGCAAGTTCGTTTTCGATAGTTTCCTTCTGGTGTTTCAACCCCGTAATTCTTGCCTGAATTGCTTTCATCGCTGTTTTCCAGTCAGACGGAACAGACTTATTTTCCGGAGCTTTTGTCTTTTCCTTTACAGGTTTGTGTTCCTGCTGTAAAGAACCTTTCGTACGATGTCCGACAGTGATACCTTCTGCTTCGAGAACCGCAAGGACATCTTCTTTCGTACATACATTCAGCTCTGCTAAAATCTGAATCTGTTTTGCTTTGTGTTTCGCCTGCTGATAACTCTGGCAGATTTCCTCATTTGTCATTTGCATGATATTTCCTCCTGTTTCAAGATTTTGTTTCCTTTGGTTCTTCATACCCCATCGCTTTTAAAAATGGTCTCTTGGGGATTTGGGTGCGGGTCTGAATGCGGATTGTCGGAAAAGGAAAACTGTTGATACCCTTTTCTTTGTCTTCCTTGACCTGCAAACGGATTTTCTTAGGGTCTGACTGCAATATCAGGGCAACTTCCGCAGGAAATAATACTTCACGGTCAATGCTTGCGATTTCTTCCAGTGTCATGGATTTCACCTCACAATTCAAAGGGGTTAGCCTGATACAGGTTGTGCTTGCG
>DGHF01000068.1 GCA_002392545.1 Ruminococcus sp. UBA3855 | reverse complement strand
GACAAAAAACCGCCGGAATGGTTCAGAATCAGCGGTGATGAATCTTTTCTGATGTACTCGAAATTCCGCAGAAACAAGGGCATTCTGGAAACGCTCGGCACGGTTGCCTATGACCTCCGAAACGAACAGGAACAGGCAGTTTCACAGACTTTTGATTATTTCCAAACCCACGAAAAAGGCGAATTTCTCTGGAATGCAAAGCCACGTTTCGGCAAAACACTGGCAACTTATGACCTCTGCAAGCGTCTGAAATCGCAGTCAGAAAGGGCTTGCAATATCCTGATTGTGACAAATCGTCCGGCAATTGCTAATTCATGGTATGAGGATTATGTGAAATTTCTCGGCACGGAATCAGGGTTCAGTTTTGTGAGTGAAGTTTCCGCACTTGCGAAAAAGCCCTATGTTCTGGCAAGAAAACAGTATACAGAAAGTTTGCTGACAAAACAAATGGACTGTATCGAATTTGTAAGTTTGCAGGATTTGAAAGGTTCGCTGTATTTCGGCGGAAATTATGACAAGCTGAAAGAACTGGTTGATATGCAGTGGACTTTGTTAATCATTGACGAAGCTCACGAGGGTGTGGACACATCTAAAACAGACATTGCATTCCGTCAGATTAAGAGACAATTCACCCTGCATTTATCGGGAACACCATTCAAGGCTCTTGCAAATGACAAATTTCCGTCTGATGCTATCTATAACTGGACATATGCAGACGAACAGAAAGCAAAGCAGAATTGGGATAATCCGGAACAGAACAACCCCTATGAAAATTTACCTCAATTGAATTTGTTCACATATCAGATGAGTGAAATCATTCAGGAGCAGTTGAAACAGGGTGTTGAAATTGACGGCGAAACGGAAGAATATGCTTTTGACCTGAATTTATTTTTCGGCACGAAAAAGGACGGAAGTTTCATGTATGAAGATTCTGTTGATAATTTCCTGAATGCCCTCACGACACAGAAGAAATTTCCCTTTTCCACCCCTGAACTCCGTGCAGAATTGAAGCATACATTCTGGCTATTAGACCGTGTGGACAGTGCAAAGGCATTAGCGAAAAAATTGCAGAATCACTCGATTTTTGGCGAATATGAAATTATAGTAGCCGCCGGAGACGGGAAACTTTCTGTCGAAGAAGAAACAAAAAAGGCATTTGACAAAGTCCGTGAAGCTATCAGTAAAAATGATAAAACTATCACAATTTCAGTAGGGCAATTGACAACAGGAATCACCGTTCCGGAATGGACAGCGGTTTTAATGCTGTCGAATATCAAGAGTCCGGCACTGTATATGCAGGCGGCATTCCGTGCGCAGAATCCTTGGCGGTATCAGGAGGAGGGCATTTTACATATCAAACAGAATGCCTATGTGTTCGATTTTGACCCTGCCCGAACGCTGACAATTTTTGAAGAGTTTGCTAATGACCTGAATTCCGGCACATCCGGCGGAAAAGGCGACAGCGATTCCAGAAAGCAGAATGTCCGTGAATTATTGAATTTCTTCCCTGTTATCGGCGAAGATGAAGACGGTGAAATGATAGAACTGGATGCTGAAAAAGTATTATCCATTCCAAGAAAAATCCGTTCTCTGGAAGTAGTCCGCAGAGGATTTATGTCAAATTTCCTGTTTCAGAATGTGGCGAATATTTTCAATGCACCGCCGGAAGTAATTGAGATTATCAGTTCACTGCCGAATGCACCGGAGGGAGAATTGATTGACGTATCACCGGAAACCAGAAAGGATTTATTTGTCAATGACGAGGGAGAAATAGACTTGCCTGATGAGTTTGTAATTGGCAAATCAAGCGAAATCTTCGGTGAAAAAATTTATAGTGATATTACAGATACCCTCACCCAGAAGACGGAAGAAATCCTGTCACAGCCTGAAACGCCTGAACAGAAACAAGTACAGCATTTGCAGGAAGTTTTCAGGAAAGAGCTTGTTGTACCTGTCATGCAGGTAACAAATGAAAATTATAGAGCTGATTTGAAATCCAAAGAATCCAAAAAATTACAAAAGACTTTAGAGCAGAAATCAGACCGCATTATCACACAGGAATATGGTAATTATGCGATTCAAAAAAAGACTCTCGAAACACAGAGACAGGATGCCCTTGCAAATCTGCATGAATCCGGTCAGACTGCTGAAGAAGTCAATGCTGAATTTGATACATTGGTACAGCAGACAACAGACGCATTCAAAGAAAGGGTTTCTGAGCTTTTACAGGATACTGTGCCAGAACTCTGTGAAGAAGTCGTAAAAACTGTTGAAACACAGAAGCGTGAACAGAAAAAAGAAACCATTGAAGAAGCTGCCCGTGTACATCTGAGAGGATTTGCAAGGACAATTCCGTCATTCCTGATGGCTTACGGCGATGAAAATACAACTCTTGCCACATTTGATACCATCATTCCGGATGAAGTATTTCAGGAAGTAACGAGTATCAGCCTTGACCAGTTCCGGCTGCTGCGTGACGGCGGTATCTATCTGGATGCTGAAACAGACGAACAGAAACAGTATGCAGGGAATCTTTTTGACCCTGTTGTATTTGATGATTCTGTCAAAGAGTTTTTGTCGTTGCGAACAAAACTGGCTGATT
>DGHF01000025.1 GCA_002392545.1 Ruminococcus sp. UBA3855 | reverse complement strand
GTGTACGAAATGGGAATAGTAACACCGCATTTGCTGAACTCATAAGTAATCAGCAAGCCGTTTTCAATTTCTTTCGCTGTCACCTCAGCAGCATTTCTGGAACGGAGATTTGTGATACCACGTGTCGAACTGTCGCCATAAGTGAGAACAGCAGAGGACTGCAAATCAGTGACAAGCAATTTTGTTGCCCTTGTGTCACGGCTTGCATTGAGAGGAGAAGACCACCAAGTATAATTATTTTCCTTGTTTTCAATACCAATCAAACAAGTATCTTCATCGAAATACATTTTCATTTTGTCATTTTCAGCAACTTGTCTGACACAAACTTCCACTTCGTCTTTATCGGCATTCAGAACAGCCCATTGCATTTCGTCCTCTGTCTTGTAAAGAGTTTTTGCATCACTTTCAAAGACATTCTGCATGGTAGCCCGAACGGACTTATAATCTGTTGCATAAAGTTCAAGGGTTTGCTGGTCTTTCGTAAGGAATAAATATTCACTGTCGATAGTAGAAACACGGTAGCGAATTTTGAGGACTTTGGTATTATCCGCATTCAGGAACACCAGAAACCGCCCTGCCTCGCTGAACCAAATAGTTTGTTCCTTATCGTGTTCGATTTCTTCCAGTTCTGCAACCAATTTTCCGGTAGCAGAATCAATCATAGCCAATTCTACGTGTTTGAGGTGTTTTTGAATATCCTTAATCTGGTCTTTGGCTTCGTCCTCATCCTTGACGGTTTTGTTGATGCCCTCTTCAATGCGGTCTTTGTAATCGTCGGGCTGGATGTAAATTTTAAAATCATCCTCTTCACCCACAAAGTCATAATAAGCCTCCACCTCATCAGGAGAAGACATAAATTCCTCTTCCTCTTCTTCAACCACATTGACTTCTTCGGAGGAGGACTCTTCCTCAGAATTTTCCTGAGAATCTTCTTCAACGGCTTCATCTGCTACAGCTTCTTCCTCGTCAGCAATGACAACTGAACCCATTCCGGAGAATATCATTGCCCCCGACAACAGCAGGGCAAGTATTTTTTTCATTTTTGTAATACGCATTTCTTCACCGCCTTACACTTTGAAACGATAAGCCAGTTCTGTATAAATGGAATAAATAAATACATACACCTGCTGGAACAGCGACAACAGCAAAACCAGCAGAAACAGCATTATCAGCATGGCTACAATCGTGAGCATAATTGCAAAAATGGTCTTCAGGAATGAATATTGATGCACGGACTTAATCGCCGAAAATACCAGCACCACACTCCACAAAAGCCCGATAACGGAAACAGCTTCTATGAATACAGATTCATCCCGTATCAGAAAATGAGAAAGGAATACTTCAATATAAAGGCTTGCCACGTAAGGAATCAACGCATAAGCACTGTAAATGAAAATATTTTTGACACGTCCCTCACCGTCAAGCAGTGTACAAATAGACCAGTTCCCGACGACCCACGTCAGGAATAATATCACCGTCTGCACAATGAAAGGAACCACATTGAACATTTTGTCAGATGTTGCATGAAACTGAAACCCATACAACCGCTTTTCAAAAATGGAAGCTACGAACCAGAGCAGGATAATCACACAGGAAATTTTCATAGAACCTGCTTTTTTCCAGCGCATATCTTCAAAACCTTCCATAGGGTGAGTAATCGCATGTTTCACCCATTCACGGTCAGTTAAATCCATCATAGCGCATTATTCCTCCTCTCTGATTGGTGTTGCATGAGTCAAATCATACTCAGCATTTGGCTTGTAATGTTTTTTGAGGTATGCCCTCAAAGCAAAAATTCCAATAATTAACAGAATGACAATAATCGTGATAGCAGTCATATGTTCATTCAGAAATTCCGTCCGATAGCCTTCGAACGCCCTGTTATAGCGGTAAGGAGAATCAGCAAGCTTTGCATATTTCATAGAGCCTTCATAATTGCCCTGAACGAGATATGCAGCCGAAATTCCGAGAAATGCACGGCGATAGTTTCCGTCATACTGGAGCACCTCAAACCAAGGGTCAAGGGCTTCTTCATAGTAACCACCATTATATAAAACGGTTGCTTTATGAACAGTCGCTCCGAAATCAGTTTCTTCGAAAATGGTGACAGTATTTTTTCTGGTATCAAGAACGAGAATTTCATTCCCCAGCGATTCCAAAGCAGTGACTTCAGTAAAACCGCCTAACTGGTCAGCAGACGAGCCAAAAATGAATAACAGATTTCCTTCTTCGTCATATTGAAAAACCCTGCCGGAAGTCAAATCCAGACAGTTAATATTCCCATCATCCGAAATTTCAATATCACAAATCATAGATTGATAATTTTTATTAGTATTAGTATCATAGACAGATTGAATATCACCCCATGAAGTTTCGAGACTGGAAAAGAGGTTTGTACCAGCCGGATTCAATTTCTTGACAGTATCTTTCTTTTGTGAGGTAGACTGTGTACAAGTATAAATGAAACCTTCATCATCGAGGTCAAAGCTGGTAATACCAGAAGGAACAGTTCTTGATTGACGAGAGCGCATTTCTTCAGTGGAAATCAATTTCCAGAAATAATTTGCAATGACCTGAGAAGTTGCTTCCACGGTATTCGCACCATAATACCCCACAAATTCGCCCTCATTGTTGAACATTGCCGCACCAGTGGTAATATTGCCGAGTACAATATAAACATTTCCCGCTTTGTCAGCAAGAACTTTCTGAGGTAAGAAAGTCAGCTCCTGAGAAAATAATTCCGTCGTAGGCTTTTTAATTTCCATTGTGACATTGCAATCATAATCGCAGACAAGCACACGAGAATTATTATAATCAGCAATATAAACCAAATCTGTTTCAGGCGAAACATAAACCCCTTCGGGCGATTTCAGCGTAGTAGTTGAGCCGTCGGACATGGTAAATTCTTCCATGACCATAACCGCCTCTGTCATTTCGGAATTAGTGACAACAATTCTGTTATTTTTAGTGTCCACAATAAAGAACTGGTCATAGGCATCACGGAAAATGTCGGAAGGTTCGGAAAAATCGCCCACCCCCAAATCTTCACCGCTCACAGAGCGGGTCGCCATATATCCAGCCTGTGAGGGAATTGCTTCTTCCCAGCGGTCATAGTTATAAACGTCATAATGTTCATCTGCCTTTGCAGTGAGATTGACAGCAGAGACAGCAGACATGACCGCAGTTATCACAATCGGGAGAATTTTTTTCAGAGAATGTTTCATAATCTCCCCCCCTTAATCCTTGATACCAGAATGAGCCATTGTTTCAATGACATTCTTCTGTGCAAACATGAAAATGACAATCGGCGGAACAAGCATGAAGACCGCCGCCGCCATAGCAACACCTGCACGAGCCAGACCGGAACTAGCAGCCTGCTGAACGACAGTAGGCAACGTTTTGAGGGATTCTTTATAAACCAGTGTACCGCCCTGAATATTCCAAGCTGCTTGGAAAGCGAAAATAATCATAGTCATCAAAGCAGGTTTCTGGTTGGGCATGACAATTTTCCAGCAGATAGTAAACATATTTGCACCGTCAACCTTTGCGGCTTCAATCATGGCATCTGGTACAGTTGTCATAGATTGGCGCATTAAAAATAAGCACATCGGAGAAGCGACAGACGGCAATATCAAAGCCCAATAGGTGTTAATCATATGTAATCTAGCCATGACAATATATTGCATGATATAGATAACATTGGACTGATACAGCAGAGAGGTGACAATGATTTTATTCATGACCTCTCCCCCCGGAATACGGCATTTTGCCAGAACAAACGCCGCCATAGATGCAAATACGCATTGTGCCACGGTAACGCATACCGTTACAAACACGGAATTGAATACATATCTTGAAAAAGGCACCCACATATCAGAAAGTGTCTGAAACATATCACGGAAATTGTCAAGTGTGGGGTCAACAACGTAAAGTTTCGGAGGAAAGACGAACAATTCATGCACAGGCTTGATAGACATGATAATTGCCAGATAAATCGGAAGAGCCATAAACAAGCCCAATATCAGCAAAAATGCGAAAATTGCAATTGTACCGCCTAACCTGTTTCCGACGACTTTGTTAGAGCCTTTCACCTTATCAATATTACTTGCCATTTGGAAAAGCCCCCCTTTAATCCATGAAATTACTCAGCAGTTTCCCGATGAGTTTGTTACATACCAGCATAGCGATAAATAGCACCATACAGATAGCGGAAGCGTAGCCCATTTCATAACGAACCCAGCCATAATCATAGGCGTGTGTCATGATGGTATGTGCCTTGTAATCCGTAGAGGGGAAACCAACCAGCGATTGAGCAACCGTGCCAGCCGTAAAGGAGCTGACAATCTGCATGACCGCCGCAAACATCAACTGCGGTCCCATTGACGGAATTGTAATATAAATCAACTCTTGCCAGCGGTTCTTGATACCCTCAATAGCACCAGCCTCATATTGACTGCGGTCAATGTTCTGGAATCCGGCACGAAGAGCCAAGAATCCAGCACCCAGCGAAATCCAGAGCTGAACCACGATAACAACACCCAATACATAACTGCTGTCTGTCAGCCACTGCACCGGAGAAGTCACTAATCCAAGATTCAGCAGGACAGAATTCAGATAGCCGTAAGAATCGCCGGAGAAAATCAACTGCCATACAGTATAGACATTCGCCATTGACGGAGCATAGAAAATCAATGTAAAGATGGTTTTCAGTTTCGGATGCAGTTCATTGATGAGCCATGCCAGCATAAAGCAAAGCACATAACTCAAAGGACCTGTAAACAGCGCAAAAACCAGCGTGACACGGATGGACTGAATGAAAATACTGTCATTCAGGAATAACGTCGTATAATTGGACAAACCGACAAATTTCGGGAGCTGTACCATATCGAAATCAGTAAAACCCATAGGTAACGACATCACAACAGGAATAATGGTAAAAATCAAAAATACCAGCATAAAAGGCAGAAGCATAAAATAGCATTCCTTATTCTGTTTCACCTGTAACCATAATAACCGTCGTTCCTCTTCTTTGGAACGTTTACCAATTTGTTCTTGTTCCAACAAATGAAACCCCTCCTTTATGTAATTTTTTCACAATCATGAATTATCCTCCGCAGTAGAAAGCCCAAGATTTTCACGTTTTCTGGTAATTTCGGTATTGATATCACGATTATACCAAAGGAGCGTATCACGGGGATTTTCATGGTTATTGACAGTTTCACGGAATGCATTCATGATATTTCTGGTAACAGCATAGGAAGCTGGAATAATGGGAATTTCCTTTAATTCCTCTTGCGCCGTCAACAAGGTTTGCTGTTCCTGTTTTGACCAGGCGAGCTGTTGAAGAGCTTCGGTATTAGCAGTGGTATAACGTCCGAGCTGACCAAGAAGACCTTCAATCTGAGTGCCATATTCCGCCTGAACTTCTGCGGACGTGAACCATTTAAGGAATTTCCAAGCCCCCTCAATGTCCTTGCACTTGTTAAAGATGACCGCACCGGAGGAAGTAGAATTGACCGCATGAGAAACAGAGCCGTCATCCTGAACAGTTCCGGGGATTTCAGTAAAGCCCCACAGCCCCTTAATTTCAGGAGATGCAACTGTCAATTGGTTATAGAAACTATAGTCAGCAATAACAATAGGATATTCACCAGTACGGAAACGAGAGAAACCGTCATAAGATTGCTCAAAGCCGTACTTAGTGTACAAATCCGTCCATTTTTCGAAAGCCTTGACAGCAATAATATCGTCAAAATTAGTTTTAGTCTGGTTTTTGTTGTAATAATTCAAGCCATTTTGAAGCATGAGCGTTGCAAAAGTATGCCCTGATTCAGTAGCAGCAGAAATGGTGGCATTGACACCGGACACAACCGGAAGGACAAGCCCGATATACATATAATTTCTCTGCAAAGCAGGAAGCATATCAATGACATCATCCCAAGTATCAGGAGGCGCAGTAAAGCCCATTTCCGAAAGAATATCTTTCCGGTAGAACATCATCGCCCAGCTCTGACTTAACGGCAAGCCATAACTTCCGTTCTCATACTGATAAGGAACAGTGGCATTTTGCTGAAAACGGTTAGTAACTTCGTCATAGTCAGGGAACTGTTTCAAATCCACAAGCAGACCTCTTGCAGCGAGGTTGACAGGGAATTCACCGCCGAGGAACAACGCAACATCAGGACCTTTTCCGGCAAGAGTTGCTTCAACGACACCGCCCACAACCAGATTGACAGCAATAGGAATATTGTACTGTGTAGAAAATTCTGATTCCACAAGAGATTTCACAACCATAGCTTGGTCACGTCCCAGAGAAACCCACACATTGATAGCATCCTCACCAGCATCATCTGACAAATTGGTATAATCCTCAAAGAAAGAGCTTGTGAAGCGTTTCCAGCCGAAATTAAACGATTTAAAAGCATTCCGCTTGACGGAGCTGAATTTCTGGTCTGGAGAAGCGATTTCAATATAATCAACTTCGAGGGGCTGACCTCTGTAATCAATCATCCATGAAGACAAAGCGGTGATATTATCTTTGATTTGTGACAAATAATCTGGAATTCTGAGCGGCTTTTCAATACAGCTGTCTAAGACAAGATACATTCTTTCGAGAGAAGCCGCCTCTGAACCCTCTGAACCAGCCATAGTTTCAATATCCCCCTGAATGCGTTTCAGGTCATCCGAAAGCCGTTTGAAATTTTCGACCAAATCCGGAATTTTTTCATGTACATAATAATCGGTATACTGGTCAGGAGAAGGACCTGTAATCATGAGGATTTTCCGGTAATAAGTGTTAATATCCAACACAGCGGCATCCAATACACGCATAGATTCGCCGATTTCCCCCGGCATAACTTCCATTGTGATAGTATGGTCTGTTCCGCCTGTAAGATAAACATAAAGCTCTCCGCCGTTAGCATCCGTAGGAGAAACGACCTGCCAGTCCGTATCATAATAGAATCTGACCTGATTCATTTCCTCACAAGGTACATTTCCGTCAATATAGATTCTGCGGTTGGAATAGAAACCTCTCATAACATCCTGACGGGCTTTAATACCAATTTTATACCATCCGTCGCCCTTCAATTCACTAGCTGGAACAGTCCAAGTAATAGTCTGGAGAGCCTGACTCCAGTTTCCCGAACCAATAGTATTATAAACGGTCTTAGAGGGATTAGAAGGAGAGGTAAGATAATTACCATTGTCAGTAGTGGGGTAAAGGGTAGAATCGCTTTTATAGGTAGCACTTTCGCCCTCAATGCGGATAAGTGTGGAGGGCGTGCTTTCCTTTCTCACACCTGCATTGGCATTGTTTTGATATTCCGCATAGGTGGGGAGTGTTTCGGGGTTGGTAAACTTGAAATACTCCAAAGCGAAATATCCTTTTGCAATATCGAATGAAATTTCATGAGAACCCTTTTCAAGGTAGAAAATAAGAGGGTCATTAAAAAGCCCGTCCACGTCCATCAGGGGGGTATCAAGCCACATCCCGACTTGTTTTTGAGTAGGTCTGACTTGATTTCCTTTAGAATCGAGAGTGATTTCTCCGTCATTCATGAAAACTTTGTTCAGGGTTGCACGGCTTGCGGTATCATAGGGGGTTTCGCCGTCAATCTGAATGCCAAACTCAATATTTGCCATATTGGACGGAATAGGGAGGTAAGAAAATTCGAGGGTGTAAATACCAGTTTCAGGCACATCAATTTCATACGTGACAATACCGTCCGCCGTATCCCAGATAAGTACATCATTTCGGTTTTCCTGACCATAATCGCCCCCGAAACTTCCGACAGACACATTTTCACTGTCAGAACATTCCATATCTTTGAAAGCCTTCCCAGAGACAAGAATTTCTTTTTCCGGACGTTTTTCACCGGAATACTTATCAAAATAATGGCTGTACGTTTCCTGTTCGACATAGAGAATTTCGCCGGAATCCTCTATTTCTTCTGATTCGGCAGTCAAGAGCATTTCCTCATCTTCCACGGCTGTCAGTTCTTCGCTTTCATCCGCCGAGACAGGAAATGCCACCGCCTGCATTGCAAGGAACACCGCCAGCAACCCACTGACGAGCCGTTCCGGAATTTTTTGATATTTCAGAGTCATCTCCGCCTTTCTTCACCGCTGTAAAGCGGTATCATCAGAAGCCAGCCGCACTGCCTTCTGTACATATGAACACAATATTATTATACCAGTAAATCCCCCCTGCTGTCAAGCTTTTTTCAAATATATTCCACAAAAAAAATACGTCTCTTAGGTGCTGTCTGCACATATCGTTGAAATTACCGCATTTTTTCGTATTTTTTAAATTTTTTAACAAAATCGGAAATATTGACGGATTTTTAAAAAATTTTTTTGCAAAAAGACTTGATTTTTTCTGAAAATGTGTTAGAATAGTAGTAACAGAATTTTAATTTCTGTGATTATCAAAAAGGAGGTGTTAGTATGGCTTATCAGATTACTGATGCTTGCATTAACTGCGGTACATGTGCAGACGAATGTCCTGTAAGTGCTATTTCTGCTGGTGACGACAAGTATGTGATTGATGCTGATGCATGTCTCGATTGTGGCGCATGTGCTAGTGTCTGTCCTGTTGAAGCTCCTCAGGCAGGCTGATTGAAGTCGCTGTGGTGCTTCCGGACTGCGCCCTTTGAGGTGTAGTCACGTCTCCGAAGTCAAGAATCTGAATGTCCCCTGTCTAGGCAGGGGGCTTTCTCTTTTTTCACAATTCCAGAGAAAACCGCCCTCCCCTGAAAAAGAGAGGACGGTCTGGGGATACCCCAATCACACCTTTATTATTTTTAAATCCAATCACACATATTGGGGATTTTCTCATTCATGTTTTGGTAAAGTTCCGGTTAATCCGGTGTTACCGAGTTTATGCAAATATCTCTGCAAAGCGATAATATCGCCAACTCCGATAGTCCCGTCACCATCACAATCGCCCTGACGGTAAACGCTACCGGAAAGAATCTGCTTTTTGAGCAATGCCAAGTCAATGACATTGATAACACGGTCACCGTTCATATCACCATAAAGATACATCGGCTCAGGTTCAACCGGTTCAGTTTCCACGTTTTCTGTTTCAGTGTAATAATATTCAGGTTCAGCGACTTTCTTGTAATTCACACGGAAGTAATCCATAGAAAGACCGCCACCGCCAAGAATATAGGTTGCATCCTCTGAAACAATATCAATCGGGTCAATAGTCATTTCACCGCTTGCCTTCATTTCGCCGTTGACATTGATTTCCACGGTATTATCAACAATCACAACACTGATAACAGCCCATTTGCCTTTTTCGTAAGCATCCTTGACTTCCAGTCCTTCAAACTTTGTACCGTCAGAAGCGGTCAGATACAATGCACCATTATCAGTAGTCAGACGGATGTATTTTTCTCCTGTGCCGAAATTGAAAATATCTCCATCCTCACGCATCAGGACAGCGGTTTGATAATCAGCATCACGGAGTTCCGCATAACTGCTGTCAGCAATGAGATACTGATTTTCAGTGAATGTTAGAACGCCCTTTCCGGAAGTTCTGGTTTCCTCCCAAGTCGGCGCACCAATAGAAACACCATAAGTCGAAGTATAGGTATCATTAGCGATATGGGAGCTGTCGGAATCGAATTCCAGCCCAGCCATCTGACCATCTTTGTAAGGTCTGCTTTGCACATAGGCATCCGGACTAGCCCAGCCGAAAACAGTACCATTTGTGATAGTTCTGCTGGAATCGTCATAGTAATCGCCGTCAGCAATTGCCTGCCCATTTGCAGAACCCTTTGCCAATCCATAAGTAACGCCCTTGATAGTCGCATCACCGGAAACCTTGTAATCATTGAAAACAAGACCGCTTTCAATAACTCTTGCATTATCAGAAACAACAGAATTTCCCATCACTCCGGCGTAATCACCGACAATGGCATTATCCTTGACAGTAGCATTTTCAGCTACAACCGCATGACCATTGACAACAGCATTACCGGAAACATTAGCCGAACCGGTAACAATTGCATAATCGTCAATTCTTGCATTGCCTGTGACAGTCGCCCAGCCGAGAACCTTTGCATTTTTCCCGACATAGACGGAGTCGTCAACATGAGCCGTAGAAGCGACGAAACCACCGCCGTTACTATGGTAACTACCCTGCGCCATTCCGCCTTCATTCATGGTCTGTTTGATTTCTGCGCCCTCAATGGTAACAGCGTAGGGATAACGTGTTTTTCCTAAGAACGGGCG
>DGHF01000224.1:15564-16171 GCA_002392545.1 Ruminococcus sp. UBA3855 | reverse complement strand
TTGTTTTTCAGAAATCTTACACCTGCAAATCCTAACGGTTTTGTAAGCTTTGTGGAGGAAGCATCTGTTTACAGTCATCTGTTTTTATTGATAGCAGCGGTTATCTGCACTTTTCCGCTGTTGGAACTTCCGGCGAAACTTTCCCAGCGTTCCTTGCAGACCAAGACAGCAGTTTCCGTTTTGGGAACTATTGCAAGTGTACTGCTTCTGCTGACAAGCAGTGTGTTGCTTGTTGACAGCACCACAAAAGCATTTCTTTATTATCGCTTTTAACAGGAGGCGGATTGATTACAATGCAAAATCAACTTGATGAAAATAAATTTCTGGAAAATAAATTTGCAGATGATGATTTCGAGGATGACGATTTCGACGAGGAGGATTTTCCTGAAAATCCGTTTGCAGATGATGAATTTGAAGATGATGATTTTGACGAAGACGAACTTTCTGAAAATCAATTGAATTCTGAACAACTGGTATTTTATAATACACCCCAACTTGTCAATAACGCTTCTTGTGATATTCCAAGACCTAAAAAATATGTCTCCTCTGGTTCTGGTTTTTCTCAACCTGAGAAAAAGATTTCTTTTGATACTCCTCAAACATCAGA
>DGHF01000224.1:8716-15427 GCA_002392545.1 Ruminococcus sp. UBA3855 | reverse complement strand
AAAAGAAAAATTTATCAGTCATCAGCTTGCATTAACAAATGTTATTGCTATTTCGTTTACCATGTGCGTGGCAACAGCATTTATGTTACTGGGGGAACGTCCTACTGAATCATTTGAGGAAAATCGTTCTTTGGCGAAATGCCCGACGTTTACCATAGAAAGTTATTTGGACGGCAGTTTTACTTCACAGTTTGCGGAATATTTCAATGATGCTGTCCCTATGAGAAGTACTTTCCGAAATATGATTTCCGGTTATCGTGATGCGATGGGGATTGACTATGATGATGGCGTGGAAATTCATGGTACAGTTACATTGTCAAATAATACGCCTGCTGAAACTCAACCAATTTCAGAACCGGAACAGCTGATTGCTGAAACTGTGGAAGTTACTGAGGCGGAAACTGAACCGCCTACCATTCCGCCTAATGAATACGCTGATGCAGAGGGAGAAATTGCAAATAGTGTTCTGATTGTTGATGACCGTGGTATGGAACTGTATGGTGGTACTTTTGAAGCTGGTGAAACTTATGCAAGCTATGTGAATCAATACAAGCAACTCCTTGGCGATTCTGTCAATGTGTATTCTATGGTAATTCCAACTGCTGTCTCTTTCTACCTCCCTAAAAAATACGAATCCGCAACGGTCAGCGAAATTGAAAATATTGAGCATATCAATAAATATCTGACTGATGTAACTCCTATAGATGCTTATCAGGCTCTTCTTCCCCATAGAAATGAAGCTATCTATTCCAGAACTGACCACCATTGGCAACCGCTTGGCGCATACTACGGCGCAAAGGCTCTGGCTGAAACGCTTGATGCTCCCTTTGCGGATTTGTCAGAGTATGAAGAAAAAAGACGTGATGACTATGTCGGGACATTGTACAGCTTTACCAATAGCATGACTTTGAAAAATAACCCTGAACCGTTCATTTATTATGTCCCTAAATGCGAATACAGGACAATTTACTATAATAATGATATGACTGGTCAAAGAGAAGGCGATTTGATTTATGATATTGATAATTTTTCACCAGTCAGCTATTATCTTGTATTTATGTATGGTGACGATTGCGTTACACACGTTCATACAGGGGTACACAACAACAGAACGCTTTGTATTATTAAGGACAGTTACGCTAATGCAATGATTCCTTGTCTGACAAGTTCTTTTTCAAATATCTGGGTCGTGGATATGCGCTATTTCCAGAAGAATATTATTTCTTTCCTGCAACAGAAAGGTGTCACGGACTTGGTATTTGCAATGTCAACATTCAGCGCAACTGGTATCAATTACCTGCATCTGAATGAATTGTTACATCAATAACCGGAAAAGGAAGTGAACAAGGTGCTACAAGAATTATGCTATCCGTTCGACGGCGGAGAAATTTTACAAAAGCGGAAAAAATTACTCCGTCAGCTGAAAGCACAGGAAGACAACGGCATTTCATTGAGAATTGCTGTACTGGGTGGTTCAACCACAAATGATATTATATCCATGCTGGAGCTGTTCCTCCGGAATCGGGGGATTGTACCGAAATTCTGGCAGTCAGAGTATGCGCAGTACTGGCAGGATGCTATGTTTGAAAATGCCTCTCTGAAGGAATTCTCACCGGAATTGATTTTTATTCATACGTCAAGCAGAAATATCCAGCATTTCCCCTCCGTTCAGGATACCCCCGAAACCTGCCGGCAGAAACTGGAAGAGGTGTATTCTCATTTTTCACAGATGTGGGAACGCTTAACAGAAAATTACGGCTGTCCTATCATTCAAAATAATTTTGAATTTCCTTTGACTCGCCTTCTCGGCAATCGGGAAGCCGGATGTCCGCAGGGAAAAATTGATTTCATCAACAGGCTGAACTGCAAATTTTCAGATTATGCCAGTACACATCAAAATTTTTACCTGCATGATATTAACTACCTCTCTTCCTGCTATGGTCTGGAAAAATGGCTTGAACCCATTTATTGGCATCTGTATAAATATGCGCTGGCTGTTCCGGCAATTCCTGATTTTTCCTATAATCTGAGTAACATCATCTGTTCACTGATGGGGAAAAATAAAAAGGCTTTTGCTCTTGATTTGGATAATACACTTTGGGGCGGTGTCATTGGTGATGATGGTCAGGCTGGTATTGAAATCGGACAAGAAACGGCTGTCGGTCAGGCTTATGCAGAATTGCAGGGATACTTGAAATCTTATCAGGATTTAGGAGTATTACTGACGGTTTGTTCTAAAAATGATTATGAAAATGCCATTTCTGGTCTGGAACATCCTGACGGTATATTAAAACCGGATGATTTCACTTTGATAAAAGCAAACTGGAATCCGAAATCAGAAAATTTGCTCGACACAGCTCAAGAATTAAATCTTTTACCGGAAAGTTTCGTTTTCGTTGACGATAATCCGGCTGAACGTGCTATTATTCAAGCACAGCTCCCAGATACTCCCGTGATAGCGTTTCAGTCCGTGGAAGACTGCATGATTGCAATTGACCGGAGCGGTTATTTTGAAGTGACAAATCTTTCCGGTGATGATGTCAAACGCAGTCAGATGTATAAAGCAAATGCACAACGTCAGTCAGCTTCCCAACAGTTCGCAAATTATACCGATTTTCTGAAAAGTCTCGATATGAAGGCAGAAATCAGAAATTTTGATGAGGTGCATATTCCCAGAATTACACAGCTGACCAATAAAAGCAATCAGTTCAATCTGACAACTAAACGCTATACACAGGCGGAAATTGAACAGGTTGCATCAAATCCGGCGTATCTCTGCTTGTACGGCAGACTTACAGATAAATTTGGAGATAATGGTATTGTCTCTGTTGTGATTGGCAAGAAGCAAGGACAGACACTGCATATGGAACTCTGGCTGATGAGTTGCCGTGTTTTAAAGCGTGATATGGAACTGGCTATGCTGGATGAACTTGTCAGCACTGCAAAACAAAACCAGATTTCCGAAATTTTTGGTTATTATTATCCCACAAAGAAAAATGCTATGGTCAAGGAACTGTATCAGACTTTCGGTTTTTCGCTGGTTTCGGAAGATGAAGCCGGAAATACTGTCTGGAAACTGGACGTTTCCGGCTATGTACCACAGAACCACGTCATAGCAGTCATTCCTGAAACGAGGTGAAACGTGATGAACAGAGAACAAGTAAAAGAACGCCTGACAAAGGTTTTCCGTGATGTTTTCGATGATGACGAAATTGTACTGACCGACAAGACCACCGCAAATGATATTGAAGACTGGGACAGTCTGGAACATATCAATCTGATTGGCGCAACCGAAAAAGAATTCAAGATGCGCTTCAGCGTCAGAGAAGTCAGCGGAATGAAAAACGTCGGCGAAATGATAGACATCATCTGTCAGAGAGCTGGAAAGTAACAAAAAGCCGTTTCTGGTAGCACACTGGAAACGGCTCTTTATTATTGTAAATAAAATATGAACTTTTTGTAAATTTTATTTGAACTGACACCCATATGTCCGGTACGATTTGTATAATAGGATACATAGAGGAAATGTGTGGCGGTCATTTTTTCTTAACATAGTGCCATACCGCCTGTCAGATAGAATTTTCGGAGGTATTTTATGAATGAAACAAATTTTGAAACCAACAGCAACCCCATCCCTGAAACGGTGACAGCTCCTCAGTCTGTACCTGTTGCGCCAGTTCCTGCATCTGGTGGATTCTGGGGTAACCTTGACAAGAAATCCAAAACCACAGTTATTATCGGGGCGGTGGTAATCTTTGTTGCCGGCTTCATTATGGGTGGTCTTTTCAGCGGTGATTCTGATGACAGCTCCCTTGAAACAGTCGGTATGTTATCAGAGGAAGAAACTGCACCCAACATTGAAACATTGGAAGTAAATCCAATTGGGCTGATGGATGCTATGACCTGTCCAGAGAGCTGTACTGCCGGAAAGTTTGGATTCTATTTGTGTGACGGTGCATATGGTGTATATTTCTCAGGAAAAGAATATGACAAGGTGTATCTTTTGGAAACGGAAAACGGCAAGGGCATTGAAACAACAGCAGATGAGGGCAATATTTACGGCAGAGACAAAACCCCTTGGGACTATGACACAGAAATCGAAGGAATTGACTCAGATGGTGACGGCTATGTTACATTTACCATTAGTGTCTACACTGGTGACGGATATCAGCCTGTTACCATTGTCAAAGGAAAGAAATAATAATTACATCAAAAAATTGAAAAAAGCACTTGCAATTTTTGTAAGAATGTGCTATAATAGAAACATGAGGGGAGCTTGTAGACAGGCTGAGAGGAAAACAGGAGTTTTCGACCCGTAACCTGATTTGGATAATGCCAACGTAGGGACGCACGGTATCGGTATTGATGGGGGCTGTCTGCGTGGCAGTCCCCTTAATTTTTATGAACAGGAGATGTCATATGAAAGAATACTGTACACAAATGGAAGCTGCTAAAAAGGGAATTATCACCCCTGAAATGGAGATTGTCGCAAAAAAAGAGTATCTGACTTCGGAAGAAGTCAGGGCGTTGGTGGCGACTGGTGAAGTGGCAATTCCCTGCAACGTCAACCACAAGGCGATTTCTCCCGAAGGAATCGGCACGAAAATGCGGACGAAAATTAACGTCAATCTCGGAATTTCCGGTGATGCGAAAGACTACGACATTGAAATGCAGAAAGTCGAACTGGCTCACAAATTCGGCGCAGAAGCTATCATGGACTTGTCAAATTATGGCAAAACCAACACATTCCGCACAAAGTTGATTGAAACTTCTCCGGCAATGATTGGCACAGTCCCCATGTATGATGCAATCGGATACCTTGAAAAGGATTTACTGGAAATCACGGCAGAAGACTTCCTGAAAGTTGTCCGTGCCCATGCAGAAGAGGGAGTGGACTTCATGACGATTCATGCAGGAATTAACCGCCGTGCCGTGGAAGCATTCAGACGTGAAGGCAGAAAAATGAACATTGTCTCCCGTGGTGGTTCTTTGCTGTTTGCTTGGATGATGATGACTGGAAATGAAAATCCTTTCTATGAATTTTATGACAAAGTTCTTGACATCCTGTATGAATATGATGTTACCATCAGTTTAGGGGATGCATTGAGACCCGGCTGTATTGATGATGCAACTGATGCCGGACAGATTTCAGAACTGATTGAACTCGGACACCTTACACAACGTGCATGGGACAGAAATGTACAAGTCATGGTAGAAGGACCGGGACATATGGCTATGAACGAAATTGAAGCCAATATGAAATTACAGAAGAGATTATGTCATAATGCGCCGTTCTACGTTTTAGGGCCTCTGGTGACAGACATTTTCCCAGGGTATGACCATATCACGTCTGCGATTGGCGGAGCGATTGCCGCCGCAAGTGGAGCGGATTTCCTCTGTTATGTAACCCCTGCGGAACATTTGCGCCTTCCTGATGTCAATGACGTGAAAGAGGGCATTATTGCCAGCAAAATTGCAGCTCATGCGGCTGACATTGCAAAGGGTGTACCTCATGCAAGAGACAAAGACAATGAAATGGCAGAAGCCCGCCATGTTGTCGATTGGGACAGGATGTTTGAAATTGCTGTTGATGCAGAAAAAGCAAGAACTTATTTTGAAAGCACTCCGCCGGCAGACCGTCACACCTGTTCCATGTGCGGAAAGATGTGCGCTGTCAGAACAACCAACATGATTCTGGCAGGCGAAAAAGTAGAATTCTGTTCCGAACTCCCCACAAAAAAGAATTAAATCACAGGAGGGATTTTCATGGTAAAAATCAACGGAAAGCAACTTGATGTACAGGGAAAAACCATTGCTGAAATTGTCGAAAGTGAAGGTTATGAGCGTACCAGAGTTGCAGTGGAATTGAATGAAGACATTGTACCAAAATCGGCATATGAAAGCACGATTCTGAACGACGGCGACAGCGTGGAAATTGTCGGTTTTGTGGGAGGTGGTTGATACCATGATGCCTACAAAAGAAGAAATGTTTCAGGCATTGGCAGTCCGTCACGGAGAAGAAATTCAGAAGAAATTTGAAAAAGCGTCCGTTGTGGTGTGCGGTCTGGGCGGATTGGGTTCAAATGTTGCAATTCACCTTGCAAGGGCAGGAGTGGGAAATATTCACCTGATTGACTTTGACAGGGTGGATATTTCCAACCTCAACAGACAGCAGTATTTCCCTGACCAGCTCGGACAGCCTAAAGCATCTGCATTGCTGGAAACCATTCAACGAATCGCCCCTTACTGCAATGTCACTTCACAGAATGTCAGACTGACCGAAGAAAACATTCCGGAATTGTTGTCACCATTTGACATTATTTGTGAATGTTTCGACAAGGCAGACCAAAAGGCAATGTTAGCGAATTGTGTCCTTGAAACGATGCCCGAAAAATATTATGTGTCGGCTTCCGGAATGGCTGGAATTGGTTCAGCAAACACCATTCAGACAAGGAAAGTTACAAAGCGTTTTTATCTGTGCGGAGACGGCACAAGCGACGTTGAGAAGGGCGCAGGGCTTTTCAGTGCAAGAGTGGCTGTGTGCGCAGGTCATGAGGCGCATATGGTATTGAGAATCATTGCAGGGGAATTAGATGCATAAAGGGGCTTGGGGGAAAGCAATGCCCTTGACACAATTCAGGCAAAAATCTTGTTTTTGATTGAATGTGTCAAGCCTTCAGGCATTGTGTCCCCCATTTAGATAAAGGGGCT
>DGHF01000224.1:8540-8661 GCA_002392545.1 Ruminococcus sp. UBA3855 | reverse complement strand
TCCCCCATTTAGATAAAGGGGCTTGGGGGAAAATCACCCTCTTATCATGAATTGCGTTAGTTTTGGGCAATTTATGATAAGGCTTCAAAGGGGGATTGTCCCCCATTTAGATAAAGGGGCT
>DGHF01000224.1:0-8450 GCA_002392545.1 Ruminococcus sp. UBA3855 | reverse complement strand
TCCCCCATTTAGATAAAGGGGCTTGTCCCCCTTTAAAATAAATATATCAAGAAAGCAGGTTATCACAAAATGAATGAAAACAATGTCAAAGAAGATAAACTTGTGATAGGCGGTCATGAGTTTCATTCCAGATTTATTTTAGGTTCGGGAAAGTATTCTCTTTCCCTGATTGAAGCAGCCGTGAATTACGCAGGGGCGGAAATTATCACCTGTGCGGTCAGACGTGCCAACACCAAAGAACAAGAAAACATTCTCGATTTTATCCCGAAAGGAGTAACTTTACTCCCGAATACCTCCGGCGCAAGAAACGCTGATGAAGCTGTCAGAATTGCAAGACTTGCCAGAGAATTGGGATGTGGAAATTTCGTCAAGATTGAAATTATGCGTGATACAAAATATTTACTGCCCGATAATTCCGAAACCGTCAAGGCAACGGAAATTTTAGCAAAAGAAGGCTTTGTAGTTATGCCGTATATGTACCCCGATTTGAATACCGCCCGTGACCTCGTGAATGCCGGCGCAGCATCTGTCATGCCGTTGGCTTCTCCAATTGGCTCAAATAAAGGGCTTGCAACAAGGGACTTCATTCAGATTCTGATTGATGAAATTGACTTGCCGATTATTGTTGATGCCGGAATTGGCAGACCCTCACAGGCTTGTGAAGCGATGGAAATGGGAGCTGCTGCGGTCATGTCCAATACTGCATTGGCAACGGCAGGAGACCTCCCCATGATGGCAAGCGCATTCAAGCAGGCTGTCGAAGCTGGAAGAAAAGCATATCTCTCCGGACTTGGCAGAGTACTGACAAGAGGAGCATCCCCCTCCGACACATTGACCGGATTTCTGCATGATTGAGGTGTTGAAATATGGAAAATCAATTTTTTGTGGATTCGGAATCATTGTCTCCGAAAGCCCTCGAAAAAAAGCATCAGCTCGAAACAGACCCCACGTCAAGAACCAATCACATGGAATATATGGAAGGTCAGGAACAAATTCATTCTGATATTTTCGAAAAGGTCATGACGGAAGTCAAAAATTATGACCCGTCAAAATATACTGGTCTGGATGTTGAAAGAGCATTGAAAAAAGAAACAATCGGAATTGAAGAGCTGAAAGCGTTTCTGTCTCCGTCTGCTGAACCATTTCTTGAAAAGATGGCGGAACGTGCAAGGCTGGAAACACAGAAGCATTTCGGAAATACAGTTTATTTGTTCACTCCCCTGTATATAGCCAATTACTGCGAAAATTATTGTGTATACTGCGGTTTCAACTGTTACAATCACATCCGCAGAATGAAGCTTTCCATGGAACAGGTCGAACACGAAATGAAAGTCATTGCTGACAGTGGTATGGAGGAAATTTTAATCCTCACAGGCGAAAGCAAAGGCATGAGCGACGTAAAATATATTGGTGAAGCTTGCAAGCTTGCAAGAAAATATTTCCGTATGGTGGGAATTGAAATTTATCCGGTGAATGTCGAAGATTATCGTTATCTGCATGAATGCGGTGTGGATTATGTGACGGTATTTCAGGAAACCTACGACAGCGACAAATATGAAACATTGCACCTCGCAGGTCATAAGCGAGTATTCCCCTATCGTTTCGATGCGCAGGAACGTGCGCTTATGGGCGGTATGAGAGGGGTTGCCGGTTCAGCATTGCTGGGGCTGTCGGATTTCCGGAAAGATGCGCTTGCAAGTGCCCTGCATATGTATTTTTTACAGAGGAAATACCCTCATGCAGAAATTTCCCTTTCCTGTCCCCGACTCCGTCCGATTATCAACAACGGAAAAATCAATCCGCAGGATGTCGGCGAACGTCAGCTATGTCAGATACTTTGTGCGTACAGAATGTTTCTGCCGTTTGCAGGAATTACGGTTTCCTCTCGTGAAAGCAAAAGTTTCCGTGACGGCATTGTCAAAATTTGTGCAACCAAAATTTCCGCTGGTGTCTCGACTGGTATCGGCGACCATGAAAGCAAGTACACCGGAAAAGAAGGCGATGCAGAGGGCGACGAACAATTTGAAATCAACGATTCCCGCAGTTTCAGCCAAATGTATGAAGATATGTCCGGCGAAGGATTACAGCCCGTCCTGAATGATTACTTGTATGTATAAGATTATTTGTATTACCAATCGAAAACTCTGTCAGGGCGATTTTGGGGAGCAGATGCAGAAAATCATTTCCGCAAAGCCGGACAAAATCATTGTGAGAGAAAAAGACCTCACAGAAAATGACTATTCAATATTGCTTGAAAGAATTGTCAGAATGTGCGAAAATTCCGGCATTGAAGTAACTGCACACAGTTTCGTGAACACTGCCAAAATGTTGGGAGTGCGGTCAATCCATGTTCCGCTTGACAGACTGCGGAAGATGTCGGAAGATGAAAAGCAATTTTTCCATCAGATTGGCGCATCCTGTCACTCTGTAGAGGATGCACAGGAAGCCCTTGCATTGGGGGCGGATTACATCATTGCAGGTCACATTTTTGAGACGGACTGCAAAAAGGGACTTGCCGGAAGAGGGCTTGACTTCCTGCATGAAGTCTGTACAAGCGTTTCCCTGCCTGTCTATGCAATCGGCGGAATCAATGCTGATAACATCAGAGACATTGTCAGGGCTGGTGCAGAGGGGGCTTGCCTGATGAGCAGTTTCATGCAATGCCAAGACCCTGCGGAGTATCTCACAAGCCTGAAAAATATTGAACTTTAACGAAAAATCCGGTATGTCAACGACGTACCGGATTTTGATTTTGTTGTGAAATTCATGGATTCACTGTGAAACTGATTCTCAGAATGCCCAAATCTTCATTGAAACTGTAAGAAAAAGAACCGCCCTTTCTGCCGTTCTTAGTTTTGAAAATGTCCGCATCCCAGAAATGTTTCTGGTCGAACAAATCTTTCAAGGCTTTTTTGAGTTCTTTTGGGGTGCTGAACATCATTTCAGTTCTTCCCTCTTTTTGATGTGCTGAAAGAAGACGATTGACAGTTTCAAACTGATATTCCTTGAAACACAGACCGTTTCTGACAAAATAATTGTCTTTCAGAGAACGGCACGACGGAACAAACGGCTGATTTCCGTCAAGCTTTCTTGTACGGAATAACAGTTCATCATCAATCAAAAAATAATGATGGTATAACCAATCATCCTTTGAAGAAGACTTCCCATGTGCGATAGGGTCATCCCATGTAACATCTATCCAATAATAATTTTTTCCCAGTTTGACATAATTCCATGCATGACTCTCCCTCTTTGCAATGCCCGAACAGATTCCGCATTCAATCTGGAGAGATTTCATTAACAATTGAAATGCTTTGGAATATCCGCTACAAACAGCTTTCCCCTCTGCCAGACAGCCATAAGCAGTATAACAAAGCCCATGTTTTGAAAATAATGGCTTGTGATAAGTTGTATGTGAGACCAGATAATCATGAACAATCAGTATTTTTTCATAATCTGTCCGCCCGATTGTCATTTTCAGAATTTTTTGCACTTTCTGATACATTGTCAAGCTCATTTTTTTCAGTTTATCGGGCTTATACTGATTGATGACCTGAAAAGTTATCTCTGCGGAAGTGCTGTTATATGACAAAGAATACCCATCCAGCCAAAAAATTTCAGGATAATTTGCTTTCAGCAAGGTAACCGCTTTTTTCAAATCGTCTGGATTGATTCCCCGATTGATTTTTACCACATTTTCAAAATTGGAAAGTGGCTGATAGATTTCGTCACAAATTTTCTGAACTTCCTGAGATACCATTTTTCTGCCCTCCTGTCATCATTCTGAAATATAGCATACTTCATATAAAATGCGAACCATTTCCAAAAAAAACAGCCCAGATTTCTCCGGACTGCCTCTCATGAAAAAGAACAACACAACGTTTCAGGTAAACTGGGGAATTTACCCTGCTCTCACGAGCAATTGCGCAACATGGTCTGAGTGACGGGACTTGAACCCACGGCCTCTACCACCCCAAGGTAGCGCGCTACCAACTGCGCCACACCCAGACACGTGATATCGTTGAGTATCTCACCCAACGTTATATATTATAGCACACTTTGCGGATTTTGTCAAGCCTTTTTTCAAATTTTTTTGAAATTTTTTCTGGAAATGCAAATTCCCCCCGAAATCGAGAGGAATCCACATGATTATTACAGCATGAGTGCTAGATAAAATCAAATCATTTGTTGACACATTCCGGAAAATGAAATCAGATGTCATAATTGAGAGTACGCTCATCAATGATACGCTTGGACTTATGCTCAGAGCGTGTATCCAGTCCGCCATCCGGATGAATCTTGACTTTTGCAGGCTTGACACCAATTCTGGCTTTGAGAGCTGCGGAGAGCTTAACTGCAACTTCTTCATCAGTTTCGGGATTGTCAGCATTCTTTTCAACCTCGACAGCATAACGGCAAGTGAAATTCTCCTCAAAGATGCGGATAAGATATTCGCCTGTGATGCCGTCCAGTTCATGTACAACAGCCTCAATATCAGAAGGAAATACATTGACAGCGGAAACAATGAACATATCGTCCTTACGTCCGTTAATGTGAATTCTGCCGTGAGTACGTCCGCACTTGCAGGGAGTCTGGTCAATCCAGCCAATGTCACCCGTACGGAAACGAATCAGCGGACGAGCCTTTTTCTTCAAAGTGGTGTAAACCAATTCGCCAACACTGCCATTGGGAAGAACTTCACCAGTATGAATATCTACAGTTTCAACAAGAATCTGGTCTTCTGTGATGTGCAAGCCGTCGTGATATTCGCACTGTGCAGCGCAAGCACCGAAAATATCAGACAGTCCATAGAAGTCGTAAAGTTCTGCGCCCCAGAGGTCTTCAATCGCCTTTCTGGTTGCCGGAATCGAACCGCCCAATTCACCAGCAACAATAATCTTGCGGATGCTCAAATCTGTCTTCGGGTCAATGCCGGCTTTCTTAGCCTTTTCGCCCAACTGCCAAGCATAAGAGGGAGAAGTCCAAATAATAGTAGGCTGGTAGGTTTTCAGGATGTAAAGCAGTCTTTCACTCGGAAGTGTACCGCCCCAGATGCAGAGTGCACCCAGATTCTGTGCGCCAATAACGTCAGGACCACCAACATAAAGGGAAAAATTCAGCGCATGTACATAACGGTCGTTCGGTCTCATGCCAATCTGCCAGAACCATCTTGATTCTGTATCCTGAAAATCGTCAAAATCCTGCTTTGTGAAAGGACTCATGGTCGGAACACCAGTTGAACCGGACGACGTGGAAATGAATACTACATCATCTTCCGGAACGGCGCACAATTCGCCGAGGAACGAGCCGACACCTTGTGTTTCACGCTGTGTAATCTTGTTGATGAACGGGAATTTCTGAATGTCCTCAAGGGTCTGGATGTCTTCTGGCTTCAAACCAGCCTCATCCCATGTACGCTTATAATAGGGAGCGTTTTCATAGGCATGCTTCACGATTTCCTTCAGTCTCTCCAGCTGGAGCTTCTCCAGTTCCGGACGGGGCAGGGTTTCCAGTTCTTCATTCCAATACTTTCTTTCAGTCCAATTGCTCATTTTAAAAGCACCTCCATAATAATCACAACAGTTCAGAAACGTTCTGCCGATTGCAGTGTTCTGTTCTCTGTTTCTGTTATTATTATACACCTATATTTCCTACTTGTCAAATATGTATTGTGAATAGCAAGTAATAGATTGATTCTATAGCAAAACGTTTTCGTAATCAGAAAAAGCAAAAAATCAGCCCCCTTTTTCAGGGAGCTGATGTAATCGGAAAAGCCCGATATTACTTGACAGTGAAACTCTGGCTAACCAGTGTAGCAGAATTGTTTCCGCTGTTGGTAGCGATAACTCTGTAAGTATAAGTACCTGCTGCGAGCAGGTCGAAACGTACGGAGCTGTCCAGACGGCTCAGGTTATAGCTTGTCGCATTGGGAGCGATGGTATTCCCTGTTACGAGTTTGCCGTTGGAATCGTACACGCCGACAGTCAGGGAGGTGATGTTACTGCTGGAAGAAGTCACTGTTCCACGGACAGCCACGCCCCTGCCCTTGCTCAGAGAAGAGGGAACAGTTGTGCCACTTGTTACCTTCAAAGTATCAGTTGTACTTGTAGTATTCGCACTTGTACCGCCGTTGCCGACTGTGAACTTCTTGCTTACCAGTGCATAATTGCTGTTTGCAGCGTTGGAAGCGATAACTGCATAGATGTAATTTCCAGCAGGAAGGGTATTGAACGAAACATAAGCATCCAGTTTGCGCAGGTCATAAGTCTTCGCATTGGGTGCAATGGTACGCCCTGTAATGAACTTGCCGTTTGTGTCATAAACACCAACTGTCAAAGCTGTCATGTTGGAAGATGCAGAAGTAACAGTTCCGGTTACGTTGACAGCCTTACCTACTGCAATGGTATCCGGTACAGATGTACCGCCGGTAATTTTCAGCGCATCTGCCGTATTGGAAGTACCGCCGTTGCCGACTGTGAACTTCTTGCTTACCAGTGCATAATTGGTATTGGAAGCATTGGAAGCGATAACAGCATAGATATAATTACCTTCTGACAATGTGTTGAATGCAACATACGCATCCAGTTTACGCAGGTCATAAGTTGTTGCATTCGGTGCAATGGTACGCCCTGTTACGAACTTACCATTAGAATCATAAACACCAACAGTCAGAGCGGTAATATTAGAGCTTGCGGAAGTAACAGTTCCTGTTACGTTCAGAGCCTTGCCCTTTGCAAGGGTATCCGGTACAGCTGTACCGCCGGAAATGGTGAGCTTGTCAGCGGTTGCAGTCGCTCCGGCATTGCCGATAGTGAACTTCTGGCTAACCAGAGCATAGTTATTATTTCCAGCATTGGAAGCAATAACAGCATAAGTATAAGTACCATCGCCCAGAGTATTGAATGCAACATAATTGTCAAGCTTGCTGAGGTCATAACTCTTCGCATTGGGAGCGATTGTGCGCCCTGTTACGAACTTGCCATTAGAATCATAAACACCAACTGTCAAAGCGGTAATATTGGAATTTGCAGAAGTAACAGTACCCTTGACGTTGAGAGCCTTGCCTTTCACGAGGGTAGCCGGAACAGTTGTACCGCCAGAAATGGTCAGTTTGTCATCCGTAGCAGTTGCTGAGCCGTTGCCGATTGTGAACTTGGATTCCACAACCTTGACACCCTTGTTGGTGGAATTGCTGGCGATAACACAGTAAGTATAACTTCCGTCAGTCAGCTTGTCAAATGCAACATAATTGTCAAGCTTGCTGAGGTCATAGCTCTTCGCATTGGGAGTGATGGTCTTTCCAGTCATGAGCTTGCCTGTATTTGCATCGTAAACACCAACTGTCAGTTCTGTGATGTTGGAAGAAGCAGAGGTAATTGTACCCTTGACGGAAAGTGTCTTGCCCTTTGTGAACGTTGCCGGAACTGTTGTGCCATTAGTGACAGTCATTGCATCAGAAGAAGAAGTGCCATTGCCAACGGTGAAAGTAGTCTCAGTCACAACTACACCATTAGGATTTCCTGCATTGGAAGCCATGACATAATACTTGTATTCGCCATCAGGGAGCTTGTCAAACGCAACATAGGCATCCAGTTTGCTCAAATCGTAGCTCTTGGAATTGATAGTGATGGTTCTTCCGGTCATGAAACCGCCACTCTTTGCATCACAAACAGCAACAGTCAATTCTGTGATGTTGGAAGATGCAGAGGTGATTGTACCCTTGACAGAAACAGCCTTGCCCTTTTCCAGCTTAGACGGAATCACTGTGCCATTGGTAACAGTCATCTTGTCTTCTGTTGTGACATTGCCAACTGTAAAATGCTGTGCGCCATCCTCCGGAATTACCACACCAGATGCCGTTGTAACCTCAACGCAGTATACATAATTACCAGCAGGAAGCTTGTTGAACGCAATTGCACTATCAAGATTATGCAAGTCATAGCTCTTTGCGTTAGGTGTCGCTGTACCGTATGTCACCCAATCACCGACACCGAAGCTATCAGCTTTTCTTACACCAGCAGTGACCTTTGTAATTGTTTCAGGAGCAGTAAGTATTCCTGTAACAGAAACAGCCTTACCAACTGCAAGGTTGGCTGGAATCTTCGTGCCATTGGAAATCTTACAATTTTGTGCTGTGGTTTGACCTCCACCATTGCCAACTGTAAACTGCTGTGCGCCATCCTCCGAAATTACCACACCAGATGCCGTTGTAACCTCAACGCAGTATACATAATTACCAGCAGGAAGCTTGTTGAACGCAATTGCACTATCAAGATTATGCAAGTCATAGCTCTTTGCGTTAGGTGTCGCTGTACCGTATGTTACCCAATCACCGATACTGAAGCCATCAGCTTTTCTTACACCAGCAGTGACCTTTGTAATTGTTTCAGGAGCAGTAAGTATTCCTGTAACAGAAACAGCCTTACCAACTGCAAGGTTGGCTGGAATCT
>DGHF01000132.1:3461-11554 GCA_002392545.1 Ruminococcus sp. UBA3855 | reverse complement strand
TATAATTTTGGTATAATCTACAATAGAAAGGTTGTATTTTTATGGGGTTTTACCAAAGATTGAAAGATTTGAAGGAAGATGCGGACTTGACACAAAAACAAGTTGCTGATTTGATTGGGGTATCTATGAATCATTATGGAAAATATGAACGTGGCGAAACAGATATTCCCCTTGAAAAAGCAATTATTCTTGCGAAATATTACGGTGTTTCACTGGATTACCTTGCAGGACTTACAAATGAAAAGAAAACCTCTATGGATAATGAAAAACTTGAGTTATATCGTTCTATTATGACACTTCGGAATTTTTTGACCTGCCATTCTTGGAGCAGTGCAGAAGAATGCATTCTGAAAATGATTGCAGACCAGAAAAAATAATCGCTGTTGAAAACTGTTTGCAAAATCCATAAAAACATTCATTGTTTTTGTATGTATTGAATAAAATAATTTTTTTTCAAAAAAATACTTGCATTTTCAAAAAGAATGTGCTATAATAAAAATACCGTGAGGGAAATACAGTTGTTTTCCACTGGCGGAATTTTGTATAGGAGGTTTTTTGACAATGGCGTTGAAAAATCAGTATCTCCTCGACCTTTTGGAGAGAGTAAAGGCAAGAAATCAGGGTGAACCCGAATTCATCCAGACCGTAACAGAAGTATTTGAATCCGTTGAACCGCTCGCAGAAGCAAGACCTGACCTCATTGAAGCAGGTGTATTTGAGAGAATCGTAGAGCCGGAGCGTCAGATTGTGTTCCGTGTTCCGTGGGTAGATGATAACGGTAAGGTACAAGTAAACCGTGGATTCCGTGTAGAATTTAATTCTGCAATCGGTCCGTACAAGGGCGGTCTGAGATTCGCTCCCAATGTATATATCGGAATTATTAAGTTCCTCGGCTTTGAGCAGATTTTCAAGAATTCCCTCACATCCCTGCCCATGGGCGGTGGCAAGGGCGGTTCTGACTTTGACCCGCAGGGCAAGTCTGATGCAGAAGTAATGCGTTTCTGCCAGAGCTTCATGACTGAACTTTGCAAGCACATTGGTCCTAATACCGACGTTCCCGCTGGTGACATTGGTGTTGGCGGTCGTGAAATCGGCTATCTGTTCGGTCAGTATAAGAGAATCCGCAATGAATTTACTGGTGTTCTGACTGGTAAGGGCATGGAATACGGCGGTTCTCTGATTCGTCCGGAAGCAACTGGTTATGGTGCAGTTTACTACACTGTCAATATGCTGGAACATTTCGGCGATACTATCAAGGGCAAGACTGTTGCAGTATCCGGCTTTGGTAATGTTGCTTGGGGTACTATCAAGAAGGTTAATGAACTCGGTGGTAAGGTTGTAACTATTTCTGGTCCTGACGGCTATGTATATGACCCTGAAGGTATCAGCACAGAAGAAAAGGTTAACTACCTGCTCGAAATGCGTGCTTCCTGCCGTAACCGTGTACAGGATTACGCTGATAAGTTTGAAGGTGTTGAGTTCCACGCTGGTGAAAAGCCGTGGGGTGTCAAGGCTGACATTATCATGCCTTGTGCTACACAGAATGAAGTTGGCATGGTTGAAGCTGAAAAGATTGTTGCTAATGGTGTCAAGTACTATGTAGAAGTTTCTAATATGCCTACATCCAATGAAGCAATCGCATTCCTGAAGAGCAAGGGCGTTATTGTTGCACCTTCCAAGGCTGTTAATGCCGGCGGTGTAGCTGTTTCTGGTCTGGAAATGAGCCAGAACTCTCTGAGATACAACTGGTCTGCTGAAGAAGTTGACGAAAAGTTGAAGGGTATTATGAAGAATATCTTTGAAAGCTCTATCAAGGCTGCCAATACCTATGGTCTGGGCGATGACCTCGTAGCAGGTGCAAACATTGCCGGCTTCCTGAAAGTTGCAGAAGCTATGAAGGCTCAAGGTGTTGTTTGATTTAGAAGCAATATCAATATCATTTGGCTTGAGTTGGAAAATATATCATCTCTCCAATATAGGAAGCTCCCGATTCCCGTCAAGGGTTCGGGGGCTTCTACGTTTTTACAAGAAAGGAGATTATCATGTTATTTGCACAAAAAATTACTATCCGTTATCACAAAGATGTCCGCTATGCGAATTATGCCAATCAAAGGAGAGCTGTCAGATTCTGGAAACTCCCCGAACAAACACCAGAAGAAAACGCTGTTTTGTTTCATAAAGTTTTCCTTTATCAAATCCCTGAAAAAGAAAATTTTTGCCAAACATCCAACCAATCAAATACTTATGACACATCCGCTTTCTTTGAGGATGGTTTCAATCAGACCCCATTTGCGCCGATTATCGCCGTCAAAAAAGAGGGGGAAAATTATCTCGTTCAGTATGGCGGACGGCGAAACAGGGGCTTTTATCATACCAAATTCATTGTCAGACCCAATCAATACGGCAGATTGATTTATAACCAACGTGGGACTTATTGTTATACTGAGGAATGGTATTATGAAACAATCATTTATAATTTTGTCAGTGCGCCCTATTCTGCGTATCGGGCGAAATTATTCTATCGGAAAGAACCCGATTTCCTTTTTGAGGATTTGCACAATCTGCATTATACCAAAGAACGTTTCTATAGGGTTGAATAAATTGCAAGGGGGGAAAATATGCTGTTCATTCAGGAAATTACTGTCACTTATCACAAAGATGTCCGCTATGCGAATTTCGCCAATGTCCGCAAAAGTCTGCGATTTTGTCCGATTCCCGAACGAAAACCCGAACAAGGGGAAATTTATTTTGATGCTGTCGAATTTGTCCAGCGAAAAGAAAAAATGTACTGTAATTGTCTATTTTCGGGGACGTTGAAAGAACCCTCTTTTTCACAGCCGTTCAGTCAGAGAATTTCCGTCACAAAGGAAAATAATTCCTATAAAATCGGCTATTGTGGGAAATATGATTCCGATTTCTACCATACCAAAATGATTTTGCTCCCTGATGAATATGGAAGGATTTTATTCAATGAGCGTGGTGTGTATGACTACGAATACTCATGCCGTTGGTATTACCAATTTATCACTTATAATTTCATCAATGCGGACTACTCCCAATATCGCAAAAATTTATTTTTCCGCAAAGAGCCGGATTATGAATTCAAGGATTTGCAGAAACTGCGCTACAGCGGATAATTCTTTTTTACAAAAAATCTTGACAAATTGGTAAAAGTATTGTAAAATAAAAGTGTAATCGTTTACGGCTTGAATGCTGTAAACAGGTTGAATTTATCTTTTGAGAGGGGAAATTGACAATGAAGAAAGTTATCGCTTGGATTGCTAGTCTGGCAATGTGTGCAACGGCTTTGACAGCTCCTGTACAGCAGATTGTCACAAGCATTCCGGCAAACGCAGAAAGCAATTACAATTATGCTGAAGCTTTGCAGAAATCGCTGTTTTTCTATGAAGTCCAGCAGGCTGGCGAACTGCCCGACTGGAACGAAGTTTCTTGGCGTGATGATTCTATGCTGACCGATGAAGTCGCAGGGGGTTGGTTTGATGCTGGCGACCACTTCAAATTTGCACTCACCAATGCTTATACCGCTGCAATTATGGCTTGGGGTGTCATTGAATACAAGGATGCACTCAAAAAAGCCGGATTGTATGAAAAGTATCTGAACAATTTGCAATGGGGCTTGGATTATGTCGCTGGCTGTGACCGTGGAGATGCAGTTGTTGGCACAATCGGTGACGGTTTTGACCACCAGTGGTGGGGCAGTGCGGAAGTTTACATGAGAAAATATGAACTCACAAGCGGTGAAACTGCAAGACCGTTTGACCTCATTACAAGCACTTCTACCGTTTCACAAATGGCTGCTGCAATGGCTGCGGGCTCTATTGTATTTAAAGAAGAAAACCCGACTCTCGCAGAAAGTTATCTTAAACACGCAAAGAGCCTGTTTGAATTGGCTGATACCACCAGAAGCAATGACGACCAAGGTGTACAGAAACAATATTATCCGCAGACAGATTATTTTGATGATTTGTTCTATGCTGCTAACTGGCTGTACCGTGCGACACAAGATAATGCCTATCTGGAAAAATGTGACGAGTATATCCCAAATCTTGCAACAGAATCTCAATCTACAGAAAGAAAATATACATGGGGTTTCTGCTGGGATGATGCTTTACAGGGTGCTGCCCTCCTCTACTACGAGAATACCGGAAAAGAAGAGTGGAAAACTCAGATTGAACACCATCTGCAATACTGGATTGACGGCTACGGCGGAAAACAAGTCGCTTATACCCCTGACGGTCTGGCTTGGCTGATGGAATGGGGCGCACTCCGTCATGTAACTACTACCGCATGGCTGGCAAAACTGGCGAGTGATGTTGCATTCAAGGACGATACCGCCAAAGCCGAAAAATACAATAATTGGGCGAAACAACAGCTTGATTATTGTTTCGGTGATAATGACCTGAATCTTTGCTATGTGCAGGGCATGGGCGAAAATAACCCCAAAACCTTCCACCACAGAACCGCTTCCGGTATCCATGACGACCATTGGCAGTCTCTCGGTCTGAGTGAGGAAGATGCTCAGGGATGGCAGACAGAATACGCTCATACTCTCTATGGCGCATTAGAGGGAGGACCTAGCAAGGACGGCACTTTCACCGATGAAGTTGGACAGTATCAATATACAGAAGTTGCGATTGACTACAATGCAGGCTATACTGCTTTACTCTGTGCAATGATTGACGACGAGGGCGGAACACCTCTCGCAGACTTCCCGCCAACGGAAACTCCCAAATGGAATGAATTCGAAGTTTCCGCTGTCATCCAGCAGAATCAGGCAAGCTATACACAAATTCAGCTGTGGGCAATGAATCACACTGCTTGGCCTGCAAGAGTTGTCAAGGATTTGTCCTATAATTATTACTTTGATGTTTCCGAAGTATTGGAAGCTGGTCTCTCTGTAGATGATATTAAAGTTTCTATTGGTTACGACCAGCACGCAGGAGATGAGGGCAAACTCACCGCCTCTGCACCTATCAAGTATGAGGGCGACTCGACAGGCAATACTTATTATGTCAAGATTTCTTTCAATGATGGTTCTGTTGTTATGCCAACCGGACAGTCTGAACACCGTTCAGAGGCACAAATCAGAATTGCAGTCGCTGACACTGCTCCGGCAGGTGCATGGAATCCGGAAAATGACTATTCCTATCAGGGATTGCAGGAAGGCGGTCAGGATTTGCTGAAGAGTCCCGAAGCTGTTACCCCTTATATCACAATGTATGATGGGGATACTCTCATTTGGGGTACTGAACCGGACGGCACAACTCCTTCCGATGTGACACCTTCTTCGACTGAACCCAAAACCGACCCCACTACCGAACCGCAGGAAGAGCCTGCTCCTTCCGGAGATACAGGAATTTACGGTGATGCAGATAATGACGGTGACGTTGATATTGTTGACGTTCTGGCATTGAATCAGTATCTGCTCGGTGTTGGGGATATTAAATCAGAGAAAAACGCTGATGTTGATGAGAACACAATTCTCAATGATACAGATGCTATGAACATTCTGAAATCTCTTGTCAAACTGGTGACTCTGCCTGTCAAGGCATCATAATTGATTGCAGTTGTTCCGGAAATGCCCTGATTTGTCGGGGCATTTTCCATAGGTCGTCTTGAAAAATGGTAAATCTGCACAAAAAAAGAATGCTGATTCTGTGAGTAGTGACAAATTTTCAAAAAACACTTTACTTTTTTGTACAGATATACTATAATAATCTTGATAGGATTTTTAAGAATGAATGAACACAGTGTGAAAACTGCGTGACATTCTTACAGGGAATCCAATCGGCAGGAGTGCGGTTTTCTGCTTGCACTGGCGAAAAGTCGCACTGAAACGAATTCACTAATTTTTATGGGAGGGTAAATCCAATGCGCAAAACAAAATTGAGCAAGAGATTGACAGCTGGTATCGCTACCCTTGCAATGGTAGCTTCTGCTTCTGCAAGCTCTCTTGCTGCTATCACTGCAAACGCAGGAATGATGACCGGTGAAGGCACATTCGAAGGCGGCGCAGGTCTGCCTTGGCATGTCTGCGAAAATGGTACTGGTGAGATGGCATTCAACATCAATGACGGTGTTTATTCCATCCTGATTAAGAACCCCGGTGGTGCTTCCAACGGTGGTGAAGACAGATGGGACTGCCAGTTCCGCCACAGAAACCTGAGCATTACTTATGGCAACAAGTACCGTCTGACCTATTCTATCTATGCTACCAATTCTGGTCATGCTTATGCAAAACTCGGCGACGTTTCCAATGATGATGCTGAATATTGGCATAACAATGGTAACAAGCTGAACATGGAATACAAGCCAGGTATGAGTCAGTCCGAACTGGAAGATGCTTTAAGAAGTGCTTCCACTGTTAGTGGTAACGAAACAACCAGTGACCAGAATAACTGGGATGTTAAGTATTATGAAGGCTGGGACAAGTGGAAGGCTGACGAGATTCCTGCTAAGAAGTGGACAACTTATGCATGGGAATTCTACATTGACAAGTCCTTCATGAACAATATTGATTCACATCCGGAAGGCAAGCAGACTGTTGAGTGGACATTCCATTTCGGTGGTGATGGTCAGTATACTAACTTTATCTGCTTCCCTGCTGGTACAATTGTTAAGTTCGATAACCTCGCTTTGATTGATATGGGTGACGATGGCAATGTATATCAGGCTGAGCCGGAAGCAGAAAAAACTGGTCTGACAGTCAACCAGCTGGGTTATTTCCCCGCTCTGGAAAAGAGAGCTACTATCCTTGTTGAAAAAGGCGCAGCTCCTGTTTCTTGGGAAGTAACTGGCCCTGAGAATCTGTCTGGTACTGCAAGTGCAACCATCTATGATGAAGGTGCTTGGGAATATGCACAGATTATTGATTTCTCTAAGATTACAACCCCTGGTGAATATACACTGACTGCTGGTGGCAAGTCCGTGAAGTTCACTGTTGGCAATGATATTTACGGCAACCTGCTCGGCGACTCTCTGAACTACTACTATCTGAACCGTTCTGGTATCGATATTGAAGAACAGTACATTCAGAATGCTGGTCAGAATGACAGCAAGTCCGCTCTGACTCGTAAGGCTGGTCATAAGCCGGATGAAGCTTATATCACTGATGAGTGGGTATTCCTTTACACAGAAAAGACAAACGCTGAAATCAAGAGCAGATATTCCAGCAACGGTACAAAGGACGTTTCCGGCGGTTGGTATGATGCTGGTGACTATGGTAAGTATGTTGTAAACGGCGGTGTTTCCATGTGGACACTGGCTAATGCTTACGAGCGTAACCCTGAAAAGTTCAAGGAAGGCGCAGACTTCATTAACATTCCTGAATCCGGCAATGGCACACCTGACATTCTGGATGAATTGAAGTGGGAAGCTGACTTCTTCATGAAGATGACCCGTGATGACGGTATGGTATATCACAAGATGCATGACTACAAGTGGACTGCTCTCGGTGTAATGCCTTATGATACCTCTGAGGGTGATGAGAAGGTACAGACAACTGTATTCCCGACTCGTATCATCAAGCCGGTTACTTATGCAGCTACTCTGAACTCTGCTGCTGCTCTGGCACAGTTGGCACGTCTGCTGGAAGAGGCTGGCGATTCCAGTGCTGCTACTTACAAGGCTGCTGCTATCAAGAACTACAAGGCTGCTAAGGATTTGTATGTTTCTAACTATGGCAGCATCTACGCAGAAGCTAAGGACGCTGCTGAACTCAAGGACGGCAAGTATTCTTACTTTGCACCGCTCGACCATAACAAGGGTGGTGGCCCTTACGGCGATACTCAGGTAACTGATGAATTCTACTGGGCTGCTTGCGAACTCTACCTCACAACTGGCGATGCTGAATACTATGATGACCTCAAGGCATATCCGGAGGCATTCACAGTAACAACTAACCTCGTTGGTGGTGAAAATAAGGGTTCACCTACATCTTTCACTTGGGGTACTTTGGCAAGCTTGGGTACTATGTCCCTCGCTTACAACAAGGATAAGATTTCTGCTGACGAATACAAGAAGCTTGAACAGAGCTTGCAGGAGGCTGGCGACTTCTATCTGAAGGTTGAAAA
>DGHF01000132.1:0-3279 GCA_002392545.1 Ruminococcus sp. UBA3855 | reverse complement strand
ATGGGTGTTGCTTATGACGTTACTAAGGACGTGAAGTATCTGTCCGGTGCTACCACTGCTATGGGCTATATCTTCGGTAACAACGTACTGGAGAATTCCTATGTAACTGGTTACGGCACAAATACTACACAGTATCCTCACCACAGATACTGGTGCCCGCAGATGAAGGCTGGCTGGCCTTATGCTCCTAACGGATGCCTCTCTGGTGGTCCTAACTCCGACATGAATGACCCGCTCATTCAGGGTGCTGGTTATAAGATTGGTGAACTCGCTCCGATGAAGTGCTACCTCGATAAGAACGACGCTTGGTCTGTCAACGAAATCACCATTAACTGGAATGCTCCTCTGGTTTGGATGGCTGCATTCGCAGAAGAAGAAGCTCCTAAGGCTGATTCCAATAGCACTGAAGAGCCGACTACTGATGCGCTCTACGGCGACGTTGACTGCAACGGTGTTGTTGATATCGTAGACGTTCTGACCCTGAACCAGTATCTGACTGGTATCGCTGAATATCTCACTCCTAATGGTGAGAAGGAAGCACAGGGCAAGATTAACGCAAACGTTGACCTCGACGACAAGATTGACGACGCTGACGCTATGAACATTCTGAAGTCTCTCGTTAAGCTGGTAACTCTGCCTGTTAAGAAGTAATTCAGAATCGTTTCCAATTGAACAAATGCAAGCAGGGCGGAGTAATCCGCCCTGTTTTTATTTGACAAAAAAGTCCGATTCCATGCCAATTTCTCCCTCTACTTCGTAGGAAAGACGACAGATAATTTTTTCTTTTTCCTTGATATACTGAATGTCACGGTTTAAAATTGTCACGTCAGAAAGAAAATTATTTTCATAGCGGAGAATATCAGCATCTAATTTTTTTATGGTTTCTTCTTCTGTGCGGACGATTTCAGAAGTGACGGTTTCCGTGGCGGTTCGTTGTAATATCCCACATGGAAGGGTAGCAGAGAAAAAGGAAAAATCGGTCTGATTTTCGGAAATATTGTATTCTGCGAAATCATGTTCGCCAAACGTCAGGGGAATGTACAGTCCGAAAATTCTGAGCCATTTTTGTGTAAATTTCCGTCCGGTCGGGACGGTTTGAACAACTTTGAACGGTTCGGAAAGTTCCGTGTTTCGGGTATAAATTCCCGTGATGCTTGCTATGGAATGATGCCATGATGTCAAACCGTTTGCATCCTGAAACATACCGCTTACCAGCATCTGACCTTTGACAACGCCGTCCCCAATCAGGCTTTGCAAATGTCCGCAGTAAACCCGAACATTTGTAATTTGCGCATCATATCGGGAAATGATGTTGCAGGGAATACGTTTGTTCTGCATTTTTGGCGGAAGTGTCCGTTCGGTGACTTCAATTACAAGGCGGTTTCCGGTGTGGCGCATTCCGACCCATGCCAGTTCGGAAACTCCCGAACGGAGGATTCTTTCACAATGTGCCATATCGATTTCAGGAATCCATGTCCCACGTTTTACCCCTTCTTCGTCAAGGAGTGATAAAATCACGCTTTCTGAAACGTTCTGATTTCCTTGAATTTCGATTTTGTCCACCACGTTCGATTCATAAAATATCAGGCATATTCCCAGAATCAAGCCGATTATCAGCCCGAACCGGAAACGATAGCCTTTCAATTTCCCAATCAATGAGGGAACGGCTTCAACCGTCAATTCCATATGGTAATGTTTGGCAATCTCTTTCAGGACGGGTAAATCCTGTTTCCGCACCTGAAAACAGAACAAATCCCCTTTGCAGTATTGCCGATAGCAGGGGAGGGGACTCTGACGAATGGCATTCACAAAAGGATAAGGATTTCCGCCTTTCGCCGTGATGTTGCAATATTCCTGAATTTTCATGCTTTCACCTCGCTTCCTGCAAATGGACGGACGAAATCAGCCCTTTGACAATCACGCTGTTGTCACTGTAATCGTACACACGGAGATTTTTCCCCCATATTTCAATGATAAAATCCTTTGTTTGCAGTCTGACCCTCAAATCATGATATTCCAGAATACGACGACAATTTTCCAGCCGGAGTTCTTCATTTCCGTGCATATGCAGATACGTGTCAAGGAACATCCAGTTCATGACCGCACGTTTCCAGCGTTTTTTCATAGCATCACCCCAAGCGGACAAAATCATTTTCTGTGAGAGTATATGTCCGGATTTTCGGGAATATGCAGGGAATCCGGCGCATAGGCTTGTAAGGGGTGATGGAATGAAACGGAAATTGATGGGTTTGCTGGTGCTGTTCATCGGGGCAATATGCTTTCATGTGCAGGTGAGGACGGCGGTTTTGGAATCGGGAAGACGTTGCTTTGCAGTCCTAATACCGTCATTATATTTTTTCTCGATATTGGCAGGAATGTTTATCAAATCAGGAGTTTTGCAGGCAATCCCGAAAAAATTACAATTATTGGCAGTCGTTATCTTTTCGCAATTCGGAGGGTATCCGGTCGGGGCACAGATGGTTCACGCTATGCGCATGAATGACGAAATTTCCGAACAGGAAGAACGGAATTTAGTCTGTATCTGTTTCGGGTGCGGAGCGGGGTTTTTGTTGGGGACGGTGTGCCGGAATTTGTCGCCACTCATGGGAATGTGGGTCATGATTTCGGTGAGCCTTCCAAATCTGATATTATATCCGTTTTTTGTGAAATATGGCGGAAATTTTGAGAAATCCGCTCAAAAAAAGCCGTTTGTGATTCTAGTAACGGAATCAGTGGAAAATACTGCTCAGGCGATGCTGAAAATTACGGCAATGGTTACGGCTTTCGCCGGAGTGATGGGAATTTTCGAAGGGATTATGGCATATTTCCCCGAAACTCTGCCGAAATATACAACTTTTGTCAGGAGCGTTTTAGAAGTCAGCAATGTGACAGAATATATGCAGTCGGGCGGAACTTTGCCCATGTCAGTCGCATTATTGGCATTTGGGGGAATCTGTGTGCATTTGCAGGCTTCTGCAATCTGCAACGGGAATTTTTCATGGCTGTTATTCTGGGGAATGCGGATTTTGTCAGCAATCATGGCATATTTCATCTGTGAATTGGGTCTGATGCTGTTTCCGGACGTGGCACAGACGGCTTTACAAAATGTCACCGCTGAATTGTATCAGGGGAATATCATGTCTGGAATTTGTCTGTTCATCATGTCCATTCTGGTAATGAAAAAAGAAAATTTTCTGAAATCTTGAAAAAAGACTTGCTTTTTTGGGAAAAGTATGCTATAATAAAAAGTAGAGTTGTTTCCGTAGCTCAGCTGGATAG
>DGHF01000117.1 GCA_002392545.1 Ruminococcus sp. UBA3855 | reverse complement strand
ATTGGGCATGTGAAGCGAGAAGATATTATTTCGGAATCGTGGGGAAATACGGCGCACAGGTACAGGCATTATTGAAGAAAGTTTCATCACTGGACATTCAGATAATTTGTGCCCTGCACGGAAATATTTTGACGGAAAATCTGGAATACTACCTGAATTTATATAATACATGGTCATCCTATGGGGTAGAATCCGAAGGGGTTATGATAGCATACACCTCAGTATATGGCAATACAAAGAAAGCAGTTGAACTTCTTGCAGAATTATTGAAAGAAAAGGGCTGTCCGAAAGTGGTAGTATGTGACCTTGCAAGGGAAGACATGGCAGAAGCAGTAGAAGACGGTTTCCGTTATGGGAAGTTAGTGCTTGCGACGACGACCTACAACGGCGATATGTTCCCGACAATGAAGCAATACATTGAAGCGTTGACAGAGCGGAGTTATCAGAACCGGACAATTGGCATCATTGAAAATGGAACATGGGCAGTAACCGCCGGAAAATTCATGAAAGCGATGTTTGAGAAGTCGAAGAACATCACATTTACAGAAACGACTGTAACCATCAAATCAGCCATGAACCAAGCGAACAGGGAACAGCTTGCAAAGCTGGCAGATGAATTATCAGCGTGATGAAATGGACAAGGGAATTCAGAAAAGCGGTAACATTCAGCTATGATGACGGAAACAGGCAGGACATCCGTTTACTGGAAATGCTGAACACATACGGCTTGAAATGCACATTCAACTTAAATTCCGGATTAAACGGAAACGAAATCTGGAAATACAAGGGCGTAGACGTACAGCGGTTGAATTTGGAACAATGTGCAGAATTATACAAGGGGCATGAAATCGCAGTGCATGGGAGCTGTCACCTGAACCCGACGGAACTTTCACCGGAGGAGCTGTCTCAGGAGTTAGCAGGCAACAAGGCAGAACTGACCCGAATTTTCGGAGTTGAGCCGGTAGGGATGGCGTATGCCTACGGATGTTACAATAATGCAGTAATAAATCAAGCGAAAGAAATCCGCTTGAAATACGGGCGCACGACAGAACCGAGCCATTCATTTGACATCCAGAGGGATTTAATGCGTTTTCGCCCGACCTGTCACCATGATGATGCAATGTTGTTTGAACTGGCGGAGAAATTTCTTTCATTGAACCCGAAAAAACCGCAGATTTTCTACGTTTGGGGGCACAGCTACGAGCCGGACGGCAACCAGAACTGGGACAGATTAGAAAGGCTTTTCGAGATGTTGGCAGGGAAGAACGAAATTTTCTATGGAACGAATGCCGAAATATTATTATAAATGCTGAAAAAATTTTGCAGTCCGTTCCGGCGGACTGCAAATCTATTAAACTGAAAGGATGAAACCATGATTGAAACTTTGAGAAGAAGTCAGAACCTTTCTGATGAACAGTTGAAAATACTGCTTGAATCCAATCAATATGATGATGAATTAAGGGAGAATGCGAATGCAGTACGGCTTGAAAAATACGGACACACAGTTTATCTGCGTGGGCTGATTGAATTCACGAACTATTGCAAAAACGACTGCTATTATTGTGGAATTCGGCACAGCAACCGCACAGCAAGCCGATACCGTCTGACACAGGAAGATATTTTAGAATGTTGCAAAGAGGGCTATGAATTAGGCTACCGGACATTTGTATTGCAGGGCGGAGAAGACCCCTATTTCACAGATGAAAAAGTCTGTCAGATAGTGTCGTCAATCCGTGAAAAATATCCGGATTGTGCAGTCACATTGTCAATCGGGGAGAAGTCACACGAGAGCTATCAGGCATATTTTGAAGCAGGAGCGGAGCGGTACTTATTACGGCACGAAACCGCCAACCCCGAACACTATCACAAATTACATCCTGATTGTATGAGTGGCGAGCACCGGAAGCAATGTTTATTTGACCTGAAATCAATCGGCTATCAGGTAGGCGCAGGAATCATGGTAGGGAGTCCGCACCAGACCACGGAGCACATTATAGAGGACATCCGTTTCATGCAGGAGTTACAGCCGGACATGATAGGCATAGGACCTTTTTTACCTCATAAAGACACGCCATTCAGAGATGAAAGCCGAGGAAGTTTAGAACTGACATTGAGATTATTAGGCATATTGCGTTTAATGTTTCCGGAAGTATTATTGCCGGCGACAACAGCATTAGGCACGATTCATCCGTTAGGTCGGGAAATGGGGCTGAAAATGGGTGCAAATGTTGTCATGCCGAACCTGTCGCCAGTTTCAGTGCGGAAAAAGTACATGTTATACGATGACAAAATCTGTACCGGAGACGAATCAGCGCAGTGTATCAATTGTATACAGGCGAGAGTGAAAAGTATTGGTTTTGAGGTTGTTTCAGCCCGTGGCGATGCATTAAGAATCCAGAAACAAAAAGAAGCCTGAAAAGGCTTCTTTCTTTCACCCCTGATATTCTCTTCTTAGAATATGTGTTTCAAGGTCAGCAATTCTGGTAGGAATGGGAATTCTGCTTTCCTTGCCAACGAGCGACATTGTAAAAGAAGTAGCAGAATCGAGGGAAATATAATTCCCGACGGACACGAAAACAGGTTTGATATTATCGTGAGTACGAAGGACTTTCCCCCAGATTTCGCCCTGAATGATAATATCAGCAGTACTTCCGGCGGATTCATTAACGGAGGGACATTCAGTGACACCGTCCGCCCGAAAGTAAGTTTTCGCCACGCCGATAGTCGGGACATTGAGGGAAAAGGAAGCCTGCGAAGCAATGCCCATATGTCGGGGGTGGAGGTAGCCGTTACCGTCGAACATATAGACATCCGGCGGAGTGGTCAATTTTCGAACAGTTTCGAGGACTAACGGCAATTCACGGAAAGCGAGGAAAGAGGGGATATAAGGAACAGTAATTTCCCCGAAAGAATGCTGTTTTTCCAAGATTTCATGAGAAACGCAGTCAATCACGATGATACAGCAGACAGCGAATTCTTTTTCGTCCCGATTCCAATAAGCGAGGTCAACCCCTGCAACCGTCTTCACTGAAGAAATAGGGAAGCGGTCACAGCAGTCGAGCCGATTTTGTAAGGAATTCTGAATTGCAAGAAATTCCGTTTGAATTGTTTGAATATCTTTCATATCAATTAGCAATATATTTCTGGATAAATTCATCCATGGGGATAGGTTTGGAATAATAGTAGCCTTGCAAACTGCTGACGTGATATTTTTTCAAAAAGTCACGCATTTCGGCAGTTTCCACGCCCTCCACGCAAACCTCAGCTTCAAAGGATTCAGCCAGTTCAGAGATAAATTGTACAGTATTCTGGTCAGACCTGCTTTTTTCAACGTCCTTGACATATTCACGGTCAATCTTGACAGTATCGACCGGAATTTCACGAAGCAGACCCAATGAACAGTAGCCAGTCCCGAAGTCATCCAGCGCAAGCCGGATACCATGCTCACGGAAAGACTTAAACATATTTTTCAGAATAGACATATCAAGAATGCGACAGCGTTCCGTAATTTCGAGACAGAGATTTTTAGCTGGAAAGCCTGTTTCCTCCAGAATCTGCAATACCTCTGAAACAAAGGTACTTTTTTCGAGCTGGGCATAAGAGAGGTTGACATTCATGATAAAATCGGGGTATTTCTGGAGTAACAATTTCCCGTCCTCCATCGCCTGACGGAGAATCCATCTCCCAAGTTCAGGGAAAAGGGTATCTTGTTCGAGGACAGGGATAAACTGAATCGGCGGAACAGTTCCATAGTCGTCGCTTTTCCAGCGGATAAGAGCCTCCATGCCCTTGAGTTCCTCTGTTTCAGCGTTTATGATGGGTTGATAGCAGAGGAAGAACCCCTTGCAGTCTTCAGCAACGCTGTTACGAATAACGTTTAATTTTTCGATATAAAGACGGCTGTCATCGGAAAGCGCATCCTCAAAAACGACAGCTTCGCCCAGCTTTTTATTTTTAGATTCTGAATAAGCATATTTGAGACAGCAATAAACAGTTTCTGTGGTAATATCGAAATTATCAGCAACGACAATTCCGGCATTGAGGGAAAGCGTAATTCTCTCATCTTCCACAAAGTAATCATGCAGGACAATTTCATGAATTTTCTTATAAATTTCAATTATTCCATCCGCATCCAGCACCTGAGAAATGACAGCGAATTTTGTACCGTCCATGCGGTACACAGCCCCACGGTTGGCAAAGCATTTCTGAATGAGATTAGCCAGAGAGCGGAGAACGCTGTTTCCGTAGGTATAGCCATAAATATCATTGATATTGGAAAAATTATTCACACCCATTAACAGAAACGTTGATTTTTGGTGTTTCCAGAAGATAGATTTCAAATCGTCAAAGAATCCATAAAGACTGCGCAGACCGGTAACAGTATCAATATAGCTCATCAGTCCGTGATTTTGGATAGCACCGCCGAAATACAGCGGTTTGCCGTCATCATCCCGAATGATAACCCCACGGCAGGTGCAGACGGCATAAGTATTATCTTTTGCTCTGGCTCTGTATTGCATATCGTGACTGGCAGAATTCCCCTCAAAGATTTCCCGAATACTTTTCAGATAATTTTCACGGTCATCAGGGTGAATCCGTTCCGCCCAGATATTTCCGGCATTTTCCATATAAACATCAGGCAGGTCAAAATATTCCACAGCCTTTTCAGACCAGCGTGAAACATCCCTCTGCATATCACAAAGATAGACATATCTTCCCTCAGCCACGACAGAAAACGCTTCAAACAAACCATCGAGCCGGTTTTTTTCTTTGGGTGTCATAACAATTTCCCTCCCAACTGATTAAGATTACAGGACGACAAAGCGATTTTTCCCTGTCCGTTTCGCCTCATACAGGGCTTTGTCAACACGCACCAGCAGAGAATCCAGACTTTCCCCCTCAATGGCAGTAGTAACACCGACACTGACAGTCTGATGACCAGCCATAGGAAATTCCAATCCGGCAAAATCCCTGACAATATCCGCCGCCGCCAGTTTGACATATTCAAGGTCAAACGGCAGAAGAAGCATAAATTCCTCACCGCCCCATCTTCCGGCGGAAGCCTTAGGATTACGTTCAGCAATGCCATTTCGGAGCAAATCAGAAAGCCCGATAATGACATTATCGCCTTCTTTGTGACCATAGGTATCATTGACGTGTTTGAAGTTGTCAATATCCATCATAATCAAAGAAAGGGGTTTACCAGTTGCAAGGCGTTCCTTGATACGTTTCTGAATTTCAGCACGGTTATAGAGTTTTGTGAGACCGTCGGAAATAGCAACAAAAGCGAGTTGTTCATTTGCTTTTTCGAGTTCATTAGTAGAAGCCTCAATGAATGTAGCGAGTCGTGTAATCAGAGAAACCTTTCCAGTGAATTCATGGTCATCATAGTGGAAATCAGTTTCCTTTTGAGGGTCAATATTTCCCTCACGGGCAGCCGCAACAACCAGTGTGACATTATGCTGATTCATATAGCCATTGGTACGGAGAAATTCGCCGGACGTATAGAAACCGGAGGTCGGGGCGATAGACTGAAAAGGAAGAGTTTCCTTGCTGATTTCGTCGACACCCCAGAAAGTACGTCTTGCAGCGCAGGAATAAATTCGTACAGCTTCCGGCTGAAATTCTTCAATATCGCTTCCGCTGGAGTAAACGCTTTGAAGGATGGTAAGGGGGTCGCCGTAAGCGAGACGAGCCACCACATCCTCTTCAATATCAGCAGTCATGACGATAGAGCCGTCCGGATTGCTGGAAACAGGAGCACGGAGCAGATTCAGTCCGCCATGCTCATAGAAAAATGGGAATTCGAGCGTATTCACGAAAAAGTGTTCATCATTCCGGATATTGAG
>DGHF01000062.1 GCA_002392545.1 Ruminococcus sp. UBA3855 | reverse complement strand
GCTGTTCGGGCAGAACGGGCATGAAATGCGCTACCCCTGCAATCATATTTTTCCGTCCGGTCTGACTTCGGGTTTTCTTGATATGCTTCCGGAAAGCCTTTTGCATCTCCTCATTTTCATCGAAAATTCCGGAAGAATCTTCTTTTTCCATTTGGTGAATGGTTTCATCTGCGAGCTTTTCAGCATAGCCGAAATTATCACGTTTCCACTTGCCGTTCTCATAAAACAAGAACTTGCGTTCTGTATAGAAATATTTCAGCATATAGCCGTACATATCATACAGCCGTTCAGAATTGCCTAAATCGTCAAATTTGTACATCTTTCTGGCAGGAACAGCCCTTGCAGGCGGTGCGGATTTCTTTCGGATTTTCAGGCTTGTATCTGTGGTGGAACTCTGACTTGGCTGATAAAATTCATGACAACTTTCAATTGCTTTTTGCATGGTTCTGCCACCATAGGTTGAACCTGCGTTTTTCTTGTCCCACTTGGGTCGCATCAAAGCCGAACTTCTGAAAATCTCATCCATCTTTTCCGCATCACCGCCACACCAAAAGGCAAGAATATTACAAAGAGCCATATCCGCACTGCTGTCATCATCATTGTAAGCCGAAATATCACCGGAATCATAAAGCATGGTAAATTTTTCACTCTGTCTGGATTCCCTGATTTTCTGAATAATTTCCTGTGCTGACAGCGAACAGGAAACAGGCATCAAGGGCGGTGTTTCAGCGTGTTCCGGCTGATTGTTTCCAGTTCTGTATTCTTCATAAAGTGGCTTGATGGTTTCTGTTCCATCCGCAATGTCAATATAAGAGGAACAATGATTTCCAGTCATGCAGAAGTACCGAACACCTGCATACATTTCTATTTTTTTCTTGTCGTTTCTAAAATCCTTGCTGGGCAGTTTTCCTTTGCAGATAATGTGAATACCATTACCAGACTGCGACAGTTCCGCATAGCTCTGCATAGTTTCGATAAATTGATAAAATGTGTTGCTTTCATCACATTCGCCGTTCAAATAATCCTGCAATTCTTCCGGACGGTCATCAATATCAATTCCGAAATACCCCGAACCCGTAAAGACAAAAGCGATACCAGCATAATCTCTTGAAATGCGCTCAGCAGTCTCAAAATCAGACCATGTGGATGGGTCATTTGCACTTGCAAAACTGCGTGGTTTATTCGGATTGATGGGAGCTTTCTTGATACCCGAATGCGAAGACGGGTCAGGAATCGCTTTCCAACAAATCCAGTGATTCAGTTTTTTCAGTTCTTCGGGAATCAATTCATACATAAAATAAATTCCTCCTTAAATTATTTTAATCATCAAAGGGCGGATAACCCGCCCTCTGGAATGTGCAATTTAAAACGGTACGTCATCGTCACCAATGATGGTCTGGAAGTCGTTGAGATTGCCGAGTGATGCGGACGGTGCAGGCGGAGCGGAAAACTTCTTTGCAGGTTCGTAAGCTGGACTCTGGGGCTGTTTGTTGGGAATAATTTCGATGGGGTCAGATTCATGCACACCTTTGAGCTGGTCGATTTTCGCAGAAGTTGAGCCGTTCCAAGTTTCGTGATGTACCGTCACACGCAGTTCACATCCAGCCAACAAACGGCAGATGTCGTCCATGCTTTCAAACTCCTTACCAGATGCGAAAATTCCCGAAACATCAAGCAAATGATACAAATGCGAATAATTATAATTGCCAACCTGACGGTCTGCATCGGTGAGCTTTTCGGGAGTCTTCTGGAAGATGTTCAGGAATAAAATGCGGTTCTGACAAGCCTGCGGAACATCGTCACGGATGCGGAGCTTGACACTCAGTTGCATTCTTCCTTTGTTGGTGGGGCGTTCCTCTGCGGATTCTACATAAACTTCATACTCTCCACAGGGTACGATTTCAAATGCTTTCTGTTCGGGTTCTTGTCCAAAATTAAACATAAAATTACCTCCTAATTGGATTTGATTAAATTCAATGCATCCTCGATACTGCGACAAATTCCGGCAACTGCGCCATTGTTCCGCATCATTTCAAGAAAATGCAATTGTTGACTTGTGGGTTTCCCTTTTGGGGTCTTGACTTCGATAAAAACTGCCTTTCCGTCAGATTTCCGGAATCCAAATAAATCCGAAAATCCGACTGGTACACCGCTTGAAATAAATCTTCCGTCTGGTGTTCTGACTTTGGCGACATTTATACGAAAAATTACGCAATATGGGGAAAGTGCAATTCTGATTTCATTCTGAATCTTGTGTTCTGATTTCATAGAAGCCCCCTTTCCTTTGCCTGATACCATGCCCAGCCTTTCTTGTAATTGTGGGCTTTTGCATATTCCAGCAATTCAGCATAGCTTTTACAAGCGGATGCAGGCTTGACATTGAAATGAAATCCCTCAATTTTTTTGATTTCTGCCGTTTCATCAGTCTGGATTTCTCTGGATTTGACCTTGAAAACGTATCCACAATACGGGCAAACTATCGGACTGGTTTCCGGAACGAACACACCATAACAATTTTCACACTGGACTGTCTGCAAATCCTTTTCAGCAAGCCGTTTCTGACCGTGCTTTTTCGGATTGCCTTCGAGTGTCCATTCTCTGTCGTCGTCTGGCATACCATGACGAGAATAATTTCCCACATGGTCGAGGA
>DGHF01000050.1:2550-13315 GCA_002392545.1 Ruminococcus sp. UBA3855 | reverse complement strand
GTTTATGCACGATTATACAAGAACCGGTGACAAGCTCAATCTGATAAATCTTCCCCTTACCGAGAAGTCAGAAAGTCATATCCGTCCCATGTCCTTTGATGATCTGCGAAAATACTTGCAGAACAGAAAAGTTGAATACTATCCTTCCGATGCGTTGCGCCGGTATCAGAAACGCCTGGAGGAATACGGTATTCTTCATACGGAATGGGAAAACATCCTTGTTCGCATCAATGCAGTGGAAGGTGGTATCACCAAGTTCTTTGAAGAATACAGAACAGCAGACAGACTGCTTGATAAATTCATCATTCCGGGTGTGATGCCGAATGATGCAGCGTCAGCGGAAGCTCTGGAAGAAATGTTTGTCAATTATGCTGACAGCTATGCAGGGCAAGAAGATAATCTTCTCTTACAGTCGCAGATCAGAGAGTTTACCGAAAAGCTGCAAGTGATCCTTCCCTTGATGAAAGATATGTGGGATGCCGAAGATCAGAGGATACAAGCGATACGTCTATTGGCAGATCATTTATTCACACTTGAACATAAAATCAAATTGGATACGGAAAAACAGGAACAGCTTGAAAAAGCGATATCCGACATAAAGGCAAAACTGCATCATATCAAAGCTGAAAAAGCATCGGAGGCAATTTATCTGGCACAGGAGAGCCTTGACCAGTCAGCAGTACAGCTTGCGGAATGCAGGCAGAAAAAAGAGGAAGCCGAAAGCCGGCGTGACAGGTTTGACCATATGGTCACGGTTCTGAATGCTGCCAAAGAGTACTCTGAACTGCTTGAACAACAAAACGCAGAGAAAGCACTGGTTGCACAGATCAGAGAACTTGATCAGGGAACACAGGATTCTCGTATCCTTTCTTTGAAGTATTCACTCTCCTTGCTTGCAGTGGAGCTGATACAGCAGACAGAAAGTGAATTGCGTCAGAAAGAAACAACAAAAAGAGAACATTCTGATTCTCTTCTTGATGCACAGGAAAAGATAAAGCTGCTTACTGAGCAGCACGCTAATGAAAACAATAGCTTAAATCAGTCAAAAGGGCTCAGGGAATATCTGCTTGAACAGATAGACAAGAGTTTAGCGGTGCTTGCTTTGCGAATTACTGTTATGCTTGGCGGATGTTATTCTAGGGAAGATATCGAGAATATCCGTGCAGGCTATGAAAAGCAGATAGAACTTGCCAATGAGGAGATAGAAAGCTATCAGAATGAGGAAACTCAACTTGAACAGGAACTTGATACTCAGGATATAAAGCGAGCCGAACTTCAACAATCTCAGGCGGAATGTAATGCTTGTTTGAAACAGCAGGAAACCGCACTGGAGGCGTACAGTCAGGCGTACAATACAGTTATTACAGTGTTAGAACATTTATCAATACCCGAGAGCAGATTGTTTACTGATGAACCGATAGTAAGCCTTGACCGCATACTTGCAAAGCTGAGAGAACAGCTAAAACAGGCTGAGCGTTCGGAAGAATTGCTCACAGAGCAGGTACGGTGTATCGAAGCAGGTCAGCTTCACCTCTCAAAAACAGCAGTCAGCTTTTTACAGGAATCCGGTATCTCCTATCAAACAGGTGAACGATACCTTAACTTACAAAATGCTAAGATACGAGAGGATGTTCTTTCTGCCAATCCCCTTGTTGCTTATTCTGTGATCGTGGATTCTGAAAAGGAGAAGAACAAACTGCTGTCACAATCAGTGGATTCATGGCTCTCTTCAATCGTTCCGGTATTTACACGTTCCGAGATTGCAGATATGGCTGATGGAAAGTGGAACGAGCACGACCGTTTTCTTTGTGCATTTGATAAAGAATACTTTCATGATGCTTCTGCTTATCAAGAGAATATCCAGAAAAGACTGGATGATACAAAAGCAGAGATCGAAAACCTGCGGTATCAGATCAGTGAATGGAAATCGGAACGGAACATACTGTCACAGTTCACATTTTCCGCTGATTATGAGCAGCAACTACAGGCAAGTATATCTGCCGCCCAAGAGGAACTCCAGAAAACACAATCCGAGCTATCAGCTCTTGATAATCGAAAAGCCGAGATTAGAAAGCAGTCGGAAAAACTCCGCCAGCTTAAAGAAAAACAACAGGAAATCATACGCAATGCTGAAAATAACAGCTCCGAATTCAATCGTATCTGCGAGATCATTTCACAGTATGAGGATGTCAGCAACCATATTACAGAACTGGAATCGGAGTGCAGAGAGATTTCTCAGCAAATTGAGAATGAGCGAAAAGAAGAAAAACGGCTGTATGAACTTATAACGGAATGTGACAATATGATCCGGCAGATCCATGATACGCTGACAGAGTATCAGGAGTTGCTTAATGAGCTTAAAGACACGCCGGCAGCAGAAAAGCTCTCTGAGGATTATTCAGTCATGCTTGCAGAATATAAGCTTTATCAGGAGAAGTATTCATCAAATCGCCGTGAATTACATGAACGGCTGAAAAGAGTTCAGGATAATATCAGAAAAATAGAAAACGGTATTCGGAGATTTCATGTAGAGCCAGCCGAATACGAAAACATGGTATACTCTGATGATGCCTATCATCATGCAGAGGAACAGCTTGTACAGGCAAAGAAAGTAAGTGAACAGGCTGCTAAGCAGCATTCCGAAGCAATCGCTTGCCATGCCAAAGCAGAAAGCGCACTGGAACAGGCTAAGAAGAAACTTGATGAGCTGCATACAGAACTCCTGCCACGTTCCGAAGTCGGTTCGGATTTTGAACGGCGTATGAAAGAATGCAGTGACCGGTTAGGTTCAACTGAGTCAGAGCATAGCGAATGCAAAAAAAGATGGAATGATTTGGAGACTGACCGCAAATATACTGCGAAATATGCAGAGAGATTTACTTTAGAATTATCAAAGTATACTCCTAAGATTTCAGATATTCAGCAGGATACCAGTCAACTGCGTGATACAATAGAGAATTGCATCGAACAGCTGAAACAAGCAGAAAGCAAAACAAAGAAGTATCATAGTTGCGAACTCGAACCATTCAGAGATACACATACTTTGTTTACTGGAACTCTGGATGGTATTTTATCAGTGATCAACAATCATAGTATTACAGGAGATAAATACTTTACACTTTATGAACGAACGGAGGGTGATATCAAACACTATCGAGCTCGTATCGCCCAGCTTGCTGTTATGCTGAAAGATGTTGAAGACAGCAGAAAGCAGCTTGTGGAACATTGCCGCCAGCGAGTTGGACGTTTATATGATAATCTAAAAGTTCTTTCTAAGAAATCATCTATTCAGATTGGTAACACAAAAAGACAGATGATACGGATCGATCTGCCCGAAATCGAGCCAACAAGTGAGCAGCCTGCTGAAAGGATTGATCAGTTTATTACCGAACAAGTTAAAAAGTATCTGATTCAACAGAAAACTGCAACGAGAATGCATCATGATCATCTGGAAATCAGGCAGCTTCTGAATTGCTATATCGGCAAAGAGACCATTCCCATTACTGTATTTAAGATTGACAAGAATATCCAGAACAGCCGCTATCGTTCATGGCAGGATGCTTTGAAAGCCAATTCCAATGGAGAACAGTTTGTTGTATTGTTTTCACTGATTGTATCCGTTATGAATTACACAAGGAGTTTGACAAACAGTCTGAGCTCAACCAGCGGTGTGCTGATTCTTGATAATCCGTTCGGACCAATTTCTTCGCCGCATCTTCTTGAACCAATGTTCCGTATCGCAAGACATTTCCACATTCAGCTGATATGCCTGACACATCTTGGAACAGCAGCAGTAACAAGCTTTTTTGATATGGTTTACCAGCTGCGTTTCAAGAGCCTTCCGCTTTCAAATGTGGAGATACTTGAAGCAGCACCGAAGCAACACATGGAACACGCATTTTATTTGTCTGAGCAGTTATCACTTTTCTAAATATTCAACAAAAGTTAGCAAGGAATCCCCCGTCTCTACAGGCGGGGGAGGATGTTACATCATAAACCTTCTTTATTAGTACCCGCCTTTCCTGACAGGGGGATTTTGTTTCACGTGAAACATTTTTACAGGATGAAACAAATTAGACCGCTACAGCCTTCGTTGATAACTCTTTCCAAAGTCTCCTGCAATTTCATTCTTGCTTCCACTGGCATTTTGAATAATTTGCTGTGCAAGCCCTCATTCACTAATTCATGCAGAGACTTTCCGAAAATGTTTGATTCCCATATTCTTGTGGGGTCTTCCTCAAAGCCCTGCAATAAGTACATCACTAATTCTTCACTCTGCTTTTCAGTGCCGACAATCGGCGAAACTGTTGTATTGATTCCGGCTTTCATCATGTGAATGGATGGGGCGGACGCTTTCAGGCGTACCCCATATTTTCCGCCTTGCTTGATGATTTCCGGCTCTTCTAAACTCAATTCTTCCATGGACGGCATGACAATTCCGTAGCCTGTCGCCTCGACTTCTTTCAGGGCTGGCTCTAGTCTCGAATAGCATTGTTTCACGTAACACAATTCTTTCAGGACGGATAATAATTCCGCTTCGTCTTTGATATTCAGACCTGTCGATTCACTCAGAATTTCAAAGAATAATTTCCCATCCAGCACTACTGTGATTGTCGCTGTGCCTGTGCCTAAATCAATATTTGATACTGTACAGGTCTGCACATATTTGCAAAGGCTGATGGGTTTGGCGAGTCTGGTCGCATCCTTTACAATGCGGATTCCCTCCGCAGATTCACGAATAGCGGAAAATACTTCCTGCTTGACCGGATGACCTTTTTCCAGCATTGAAATCCATGCAGGCATTGCAAAGTTAATTTCTCGGATGGGGAATGCATATAACAATGCCTTCAATATTTCCCGAATGTCCTTTTCTTCCAACTGAATACAGCTCACTGGTAAAACGGTGGTATGATATTTCTCTGAAAGCTGTCCGGCAAGGGTTCGGGCGGTGTCCGTTTCAGGGTTGACACAATTCAGCAATACAATAAAGGGCTTGCCTAATTCCTGCAACTCCTTAATTACACGCTCTTCACATTCTGCATATTCTTCACGTGGAATATCTGAAATGCTGCCGTCTGTGGTGACGACTAATCCAATAGTAGCGTGTTCTGTGATAACTTTCTGTGTGCCGATTTCCGCAGCCATATTGAAAGGAATTTCTTCCTCAAACCATGGGGTCATTACCATACGAGGCATTTCATTTTCAATATAGCCTAATGCACTCGGTACAATATACCCCACACAGTCAATCATTCGGGTTCGGAATTCTGCTCCGTCTGACAGATGCACCGGAACTGCTTCTTCCGGTATGAATTTCGGTTCGGTCGTCATGATAGTTTTTCCGGCTGCAGATTGTGGCAACTCGTCAACGGCTCTTTCTTTTTTGAAATCGCTCTCAATATTCGGAATGACAAGCGTTTCCATGAATCGCTTTATCAAAGTAGATTTCCCTGTTCTGACAGGTCCGACAACACCAATGTAAATGTCTCCGCCTGTTCTGCGGGCAATGTCTGTATAAATATCCTGCATGACTCTCTCTCCTTGTTACCCTACAATCGGAATCAATAACATTTCATCATCTGTCAATGTTTCCTGTGTGAGGTCGTTTTCTTCCATGATGGCTTCTACACTGGTATAACAGCGTTTGGCGATTTCCCATATGGGTTCATTTTTTTTGCCGAAATATAATTTCAGAGCATATTGTCTGGGGTGGGTTTCATCCTCCTGAATCGAAATATCAGATAATACTTTCACTGTCCGGCAATGGGTGACTGTTCCTTCCATGCGTAACTCTGCTTTCAGGGCAACTTCTGTGGTGCTGTTGAGAGTGTAGGAACAATTTTCCGCCGTGACATTCACCTGCAATAAATCCTGATTTTCCAAGTCCATGACGGGAAAATGATGTTCGAATGGTTCTTCACGCTCCAACAATCGGGGCATTCCGCTTTGTTCCCTCACAAGTACCTGATTATTCAGCATTCCACTGATGGTCAATATCCCTGACTCTATCGCCGTGGTGACGTTGTGGATTTCGCACCATGCATCATAGACACAATCTAATTCTTCATCTGTACACGACAAATTTACTGTCTTTGTCAACATTTCGGAAAATAATGCTGGTGTACTGCTGGAAACCAATTCCATATATTCGCATTGATAGGGGTGCTCTGTTGAAAATGCATCATTGACAAGGGATTCTGTCGCCATTCTGACCGCCACACATGAAACACGAAGTTCCGCTTCACATTTCAATTGTCGAACGTCCCCTTCTGCGTTGGCAATGGGTTTTGTTTCACATGATACAATTTCAATCTGTGTCCGGCATTCGTCCCCCTCTTCCAGTCCGTCAATATCAATTAACTGGCTGTACGGAATCCGGAATGCCATCGGCTCAAGGCTTCCGTCTCCCTCGCTCTCACACGCATACAATAACTGCAACTGCAAATTTCCCTGTACCATCAGTTTCCCCGAAATTAGTTTCTGTGACTGCTCTACTGCTCTGGCATCACAACGCACTACGTGCAGGACGGGCGGTTTGGCTGTGCCGAGGTCTAATTCTTCCGATACAATGATACTTTTCACTGTATGTAACTGCACCGCCGGATATTGTACCGGAATTTTCCGGAGTTGAATTTCTTTTTCGGGAATGTCCGTCAATGCTTCCTGCTGGCGGACGGAATGCGTTTTCATCCGGATAGTGACAGCCCCCCGAACATCTAACCGCCTGCGACTCACCGCCCGACAGTTCACATAATCACATTCAGGTAAAATATCCACGGTTAAATTCTCTCCTGCTGGCAATTCCGCACTCTTCGGGAATCGTAAAATCTGCGTGACACATTGCAGGACGTTCGAATTTTCACTGCAATATAATATTCTGACCTCTGCTTTCAATTCATAGGAAAGACGGCTTCCGTTCAATGTCTCGTTGATGACTGCCGGATTCACCCAGCATTTAATTAACTTGCATACATCGGGGTAATAATCCGGTAACACATAATCTAATTCTATCCCTTGTTCTTGTAATACGTTCCCTGTGGGTTCATTGGCAGTGATGACCGCTTGACTTGTTTTCAGTTCCATGCTATAACCTCCTTGTTTCACTGTTGGTACAGTCTATGCAGGGAATGTCCTAAACATTCCAGACAATCCAATTTTGTTTCACATGAAACATTTTTCAGTCAAAAGTAAAGCCCTCCGCATTTGCAGAAGGCTTTTTTTGATTGATTAAATCAATGACTCTTTCATGTGGAAAAGTAAAAACAACATCAACGGCGCAAAGCTGACCAGTGTCAGAAATCCCCATAATATTCCAAGGACGAAATCTCCCTTTTCTCTTGTCTCTTTGTATTGCATCAAATGCCGTTCGGTTCTTCTCAAAAAGAAAAATCCTGCTGTTCCCATCAATACAGGCGCAAACATCAACACAATACATAGTATCATGAATCCTTCCCAATTTGAATCATCAAAATTGAAATCGTCCATGGAAAGGTTGAAATCTTCCATTGACATGATGAAATTGAACATGATGGACAGCAACGGGGCAATGCAAGCTAATATAATGAAATCATACATGACAAAGAGAATTAAATTTACTTTTTCATGCGTTTCTTCATATTCTTCTAAATGGTGCTTTCCCTTTTTCAGGGCGGAATTTCCTATCCACACCGGAACAAACAATAATGCAAGAAATACTGACCTTATCGAAGGGAGATGGATGTCAGAAAAAACAGATTGATGCATTCTTTTCCTTCCTTTCAGTGTCCACGGGGTTTCTTGTCCATCATGTCTTTTTCTGTTTTCAGGTCTGCATGCAATAAATCTATGAAGGCAATACCCAACGGTAGCACGGCAAACCATACCCCTTTTCCGCTGAAATGATTGCATAACATTGTTGAAGTCACTCCTCCCAATACAAACAGTGCTAACATTCCTACATGAAAGAACATACGTTTGAAATGGTCTGATTCACTGTGGCGGATTCCCTTTGTGAAAAATACTCCCACTTGGCGGATGTGATTCGTACAGAATGTTGTTGCCATGGGGATGCCGTCCGCTTGTCGGAATGTGTTGTACTGCATGGAACAAATGAAATTGACAGCGACTTGTGAAATCTGGAATGGTGCAGTGTCTGGAATAAAGCCCAATACCATGACTACAATCATTTCAATTAGTATCAACAGGGTGTCCCAGCGTATCAGCTTGAAACGCTTGATTGAACCAGCTAACCATTCCGATACCACTGCACCTAAAAAATATGCTGTAATGGGAATGATTAAATACTTCACCATTGCCCAATCTCCATTACCAATGGACATGGCTAATAATACAAAGTTCGCTGTCTGTGCGTTGCAGAAAATACCTCCTCGGCAGGTGTATGTATATCCGCCGAAAAAGCCACCAATATACATCAGGATTGCCAATATCCACCAACGCTCACATTCTAAAAATTCGGCTGTTTTTTTGCTGAATGGCATTAACTGTTCACTCCCGACTGACAAGGTATCCGGAGAGCCACAATTACTTTCACCATTTCAGCAATGACTTCAAAATAATTTTCAAAGGGAATTGCTTTTTCTGTCAGACGAAGACGGTTTTTTCTGTATGTGGTATCTGGATTGTTTTCAAATGTTTTCATATTAACCTGAGAGGGTAAAAGTTTGCGGGTTGCATCAATTCTATATTCAAGTTTAGACCAATTTCTTTCATAACAAAATAATGCAACCTGCCAACCATCAGGGTCAAGATAAGCTTCTACAAATGCTTTCTTTTCATCAATTGGAACATAGACTGCTAAAAAATAGTCTGCATCTCTGTTTTTTTGGGTTTCAGTCTCAATTTTTTCATTTGAGAAGGGGGAAAATTCAAAATATTTCCTTAATTGTTTGACTAATTCCTTTTGATAACGTTTTAATTTTGATTCCATGGGAGAACATACTTCAAAATAATACTGATTGCCTTTCTCAGGGATTGAATAATTCATATTACCCCTCACTTTCCATTTGTTTGAGATGTTGAAATTGTTGTTCCGTTTGATTGATGCTCCGCCATATGATTTGGCAGTACAATCACTGTAATATAGAATGCTACAATACATGCCAATATCAAAATTACAACATAAATCCAGAACCATTTTTTCAGCTTTTGCATATTATCATCTTTCTTCAAGCGGTGTATAAATTTTCGGTTCGTCAATCGCTTTATAGGCTGGACGGATGATTTTATTAGAGTTAATCAGCTCTTCAATGCGGTGCGCTGACCATCCGGCAATTCTGGCAATGGCGAAAATCGGCGTGTACAGTTCCACTGGTAATCCTAACATTCTGTAAACAAAACCACTGTAAAAATCGACATTCGCACAAACGCCCTTGTAAATACGGCGTTCCTGTGAAATCACTTCCGATGCAAGGCGTTCTACTCTTGCATAGAGTTCATATTCCTTTTCACGTCCCTTTTCAACAGAGAGCTTCTGCACAAACCCCTTGAATACTCTTGCTCTTGGGTCGGACAGTGAATACACGGCATGACCCATTCCATAAATCAAACCGGAATGGTCAAAACCTTCCTTGTGGAGTAATCCTCTCAGATAATTCCGGAGTTCGTCTTCATCTTCCCAGTCCTTGACGTGGTTCATCAAATCATCAAACATCTGACATACTTTGATATTCGCTCCGCCGTGCTTTGGTCCTTTCAGTGACCCCAATGCCGCCGCAATCGCAGAATAAGTATCTGTTCCGGAGGAGGATACTACATGAACGGTAAATGTCGAATTGTTACCGCCTCCATGTTCGGCATGGAGTACCAATGCAAGGTCTAACAGTCTCGCTTCCAATGGTGTGAACTGGCAGTCAGGGCGCAACATATACAAAATATTTTCTGCAAGGGAAAGCTTCGGGTTCGGCTGATGAATAAACAGGCTTTCACCTGCCTTGAAATTGTATGCCTGATAACCATATACCGAAATCAGCGGAAACAGGCTAATCAGTGACAGACTCTGACGAAGGACATTCGGAATCGAAGTATCATTCGCCTTGTTATCATAAGAATATAATGTAAGGACGCATTTCGCTAATGTGTTCATCATGTTGTCACTTGGTGCTTTCATAATGACATCCCTTGTGAATACCGGCGGAAGATAACGCAGAACAGCTAATAACTCTGAAAATTCTTTCAGTTGTTGTTTGTTCGGAAGTTTCCCGAATAACAGTAAATATGTCGTCTCTTCAAATCCATAACGGTCATCGGCAATGAATCCGGAAACTAAATCTTCCACGTCAATGCCACGGTAATATAATTTCCCGTCGCAGGGGACACTTTTTCCGTCTACCATTTTCGAGGCAACAACATTTCCGATATGTGTCAACCCTGCAAGGACTCCTTTTCCGTTCAGGTCACGCAGACCTCTCTTGACATCGTACTGTGTGTAAAGTTCCGGATTGATGGGAAATTCCTCTGTACAGTGTGTGGCAAGAGCTTCAATTTCAGATGAATTCAAAGTTGAATAATCATAACGTGGCATAAAAATCATTTCCTTTCTTCATTGTGTATTTCGTGACATCCTCCCCCGCCTAAAGAGGTGGGGGATTCCTTACTAATTTTTGTTGAAATGCAGATACACTATTATTATACCATAGGTTTCAGAATAAGTCAATAAAAACGCATAAAATGTTTTTTTAAATTTGTGCATTTTACCACTTTACAAATCCGGCAAAATGTGATATAATAATAGTCGTTGAGACGAGGTGTGGCTCAGCTTGGTAGAGCG
>DGHF01000050.1:0-2506 GCA_002392545.1 Ruminococcus sp. UBA3855 | reverse complement strand
CTGCGTTCGGGACGCAGAGGTCGCAAGTTCGAATCTTGTCACCTCGACCATATCACAAAAGACCGTATGTAGCTGAAAAAGTCTATATACGGTTCTTTTTTTGCATTTTCAGTGCGGTTGCAAGTGCGAAAATTACCCCTGAAACTGCACTCGTGCAACTCAAAAATCAATGATTGTTGCACGAATTGTTACACGGAAAATCCATACAGAAAATGAAATCTGCGGTATGTGAAGCTGATATTTTACAAACAAAAACGGAGTGTCATCAAAGGTGACATTCCGTTTTTTGATTAGTTCAGTTTGCTTTCTGTGAAGAGGAGGATGTGTTTTTCAATATATGTTTTCTGTTTGGGCGTGAGTTTATTGTAAGCTGTGATGAATTTACAGGAATCCTGCTGACAGATTCTTCCAGTTAGGATATAGTCTGCTGTCAAGTCGAGAATTTCCCCCAGTTGCAGAAGTGTTTCAAAAGACATACCCACATGACCGTTTTCAATTCGGCTGTAGTGGTTGTGTGATACATCCAGCAAATCATATACATATTGCTGTGTGTAGCCTAATTCAATTCGCCTGTTTCGGATTCTTTCTCCAATCGCTACCAAGTCTAAAGTAACCATATTATCGCCCCCTTACATGATATATTATACTAAATATAACGTAATAAAATAATGATTTTGTAATTTACATATTTTAAAAATTGTAATCTATTGGATATATTATCCAATAAATGAACTATCGATTCGTTCAATTGAATAAAAAATATGAACTCAATTTAAATTTTTGATGAATAGTATTGACATTTTTCATAAGAAAATGTATAATATTTCCAATATCATTTATTTCTAAGGAGGTTCTAACATGAAACGTAAAAGGTTGACGAATTTTATCCTGTCAGGGGTGATGTTATTTTCTATTCCGTTAGGATTGTCAGACAATAACTTGTTCACTAGTGTGAGCATAAGCACAAGTGCTGCAACCTCAGCAGATTTTTCTATCAGTCAAAATGGCATAGAATTTATTTGTGCAAGAGAGGGTTTCAGTCAATACTGTTATTATGATGGAGCGCAGTCATCAATTGGGTATGGTACAAAATGTGGAACAGCACCACATGCCAGCGGATTGCATTCTATTACCAAAGAGGCAGCAATGACAGCAATGAAAAATGAAATCAATAGTTCTTATGTTCCGAATGTAAAAAGACAAACAGCAGGAATTACTATGAATCAAAATCAGTTTGATGCATTAGTAAGTTTCACTTATAACACAGGTGGCGGAACAACAATGATAAAGAATAGCCCACTTGTAAAGTATCTTCGTGGTGAACTGACAGATGCTCAGGCACGTTTGCAATTTTCCAACTATATTGTTACAAATTCTGCAACTGGAACAGTAGACCAAGGCTTAATCAATAGAAGAAACAAAGAAGCTGATTTATTTTTTACTCCAACTGAACCAGAAAAATATACTGTAGCTATGTGTTATAATGCCAATGGTGGTGAGATTGCGGATGATAGCGAGTATTATCTTGATGGAGATACGATTCGTAGAAAATCTGATGATTCAGATGAACACAATCACTGGCAGATTGACACCGAAAGTGATTACGGACTTTATAACGCTTCGTCATTCAAACTTACGAGAGATGGCTGTGATTTTTTAGGGTGGAGTTTATCTGAAAACAGTGGTACAATCTATGACCAAGATGATGGTAGTATCAGAGCAAAAGATTTCTTTCCTGATATTGAAAATAAAAGCGGAAAAGTAACTTTTTATGCTCAATGGGGTGGACATGAAATGAGTGAAAAAGAAGGTGCAGGGCGAACTATTCCAGATGGAGATTATTGGCTTGTAAATGGACTTTCTCGGAATTATTTGGTGGATATTCCAGGGGATGATTATGATACTAAAAATGGAACCAATCTTCAAATGTGTCTTTGGAAAGATAGCAATTGGGGTGAATATGATGTATTTACTGTAAGATATCTTAATAATGGTTTTTATAGTATTACACAACGAAATACTAATATGACTGTAAATGTTGAAAGTTCTTCTCTTCGTCATGGGAGTAATGTACACATGTGGCAGGAGAATGATAACGTTGCTTCACAATGGTCAATTAGACCGACTGCGAATGGATATACAATACAATCTAGATGTAATGCCTTATACCTTGACGTTTCAGGTGGTGAAGTGGGAAATGCTAAAAACTTACAAATGTGGGAAGGTAATGAAACAAGGGCTCAATCATTTGGTTTTGTTCCATATCAACCGCAACACCCCATTAAAGATGGAAGCATCTATAGAATAGGCACTATCAATGGAGAAGGTTTCTATATCAATGGTGCAGGAAATCCGAGCGATTATAAAAATGGACAGAATGTTCAGCTATGGGATGAAAATGGAGATAATTACTTCCGTTTCAAATTGTGCGACGATGGTTACTACAAAATTATTGATACTCAAACTGGCTATGTTCTCGACGTGTATACAGGTGGGGACAATTATG
>DGHF01000078.1 GCA_002392545.1 Ruminococcus sp. UBA3855 | reverse complement strand
ATTCCGGTGATTCCTCTGAATGTGAATGCATCCTCCGAAGAAGAATGGGCACTTGACTTTTCCTATCATGACTATGATGACTATACACTTGAAACAGAAAAATTCTCCTACTCTCGCCTTGGATTGTTCACGAAAGAAACCATTGGTGCTAATTTCTTGGTGACGGGTGTATTTCGTCAAAGCAATGGAAAGATTAGGGGCTATACAGTACTTCAGTTTGGTGTGAAAGCTGAGTGCAGGGGCTGGCTGAGTGGTGTTGCAGAAATTGATGGAAGAGAATTGCAGGTCGGTGATATTATCGGCAGTACAGAGGGCAGTGTATGGATTGGAGACCTCTCGATTCCGGAAACTTACAGCCCCTATAATCCCTATAATAATGATGGGTATTTCTGCGTTCCCACATATGTCGGAAACGGTGTAGATTTGCTTGGTGAAGAATTCAAGAATGTTATCCGTCATGAACTGGTAACGGAATGGAATTTTTACAATCTTATAGGGGACGTAAGCAACGTTGAAATCACAAACGGAGATGCAACCGCAGACGGAGAAACAGGTATTGTTGACGTACTGGCAGTGAATCAATCTTTGTTGGGTATCCGCACATTGAGCAATTACGGCGTACTGGCTTCTGACGTAAATCACAACGACACTGTCGAGGATGCAGATGCAATGAAAATTCTGAAATCCCTCGTGGGGCTGGAAACGCTGGAATGAAATGTAAAATCATGAAACAATTTTGAAGGAGGGTTTATCATGAAAAAGAAACTGAATGGAGTTATTGCATTGCTGTTAAGTCTGGCTTGCATTCCGGTGATTCCTCTAAATGCAAATGCATCCTCTGAAAGTGAGAGGGCACTTGACTTTGCCTACCATGGCTATGATGATTATGTACTTGAAACGGAAACGTTCTCTTATTCTCGTGAAAAATTGAGTTTGAAAGGGATTACGGGAGCTTGTTTTATGGTGACAGGTGTATTTCGTGTAAATGGAAATGCAAACTACACAGTGTTGCCTGTTGCTAAGGGGCTTGAGTGCAGAGGCTGGCTGGATGGCAGTGTTTCTGAAATTGACGGAAAAGAGTTACAAGTTGGCGATATTATCGGCAGTACAGAAGGCAGTGAATGGATGGTTCAGGAAGTTATACCGCCGACATATTGCCCCTTTAATGCCCCTGAATATGGGCGTTCCTGTGCCCTCACATATATTGGAAACGGTGTGGATTTGCTTGGTGAAGAATTCAAGAATGTTATCCGTCATGAACTTGTTGTAAAATGGGACATTGGTTATGAGCTGACAGGGGATACAGGCAACGTTGAAATCATAAGCGGAGATGCAACCGCAGACGGAGAAACAGGTATTGTTGACGTACTGGCAGTGAATCAATCTTTGTTGGGTATCCGCACATTGAGCAATTACGGCGTACTGGCTTCTGACGTAAATCACAACGACACTGTCGAGGATGCAGATGCAATGAAAATTCTGAAATCCCTCGTGGGGCTGGAAACGCTGGAATAACATCAAAAATTATCATTACAACAAAACGGCTGGGCGATTGCCCAGCCATTTTGGTTCATATGACAGAAAATGAATTATTCAGCAGAATTAGCATCAGTGCCGGAAACATTATTGACGGTAACAGCCTTCTGGAAGTCGTTTCCGCCCTTTGCTTCCACGATGGAAAGAGCATTGGAATCATACTGTACATCGATAACGAAACCGCAGAAACCGGGGTTATTCTGCAATTCCATTGCAATTGTGACAGTATCGCCCTGCTTTGCAGTGACACTGTTCAGTTTCAAAGTGAAATCATCCCCGATTTCCTCCTGTGCGGCAGGGGTAGAATTGATACCGATTTCGCCGTTAATGATATGAGGAGTATACTGTGTCAGTTCCCAGCTTGCAATATCAGTGGTGGCGATGGTGACAGGGTAATTTCCGTCGGGAATATCCTCCTTGACTTGGAAGGTAATGACGAGAAATTCACCGTTGAATGTATAGTCGCCCATCTGAGTCATATCGAGCCAGTAAGCCTTGCAGGTATCATAAACAGGGGTATAGGGAGTTTCCACAGGTGCAACGGTGGGAGCAGGGTCGAGAGAGGGCGCATCAGGGGTGCTGGGGGTGTCGTTGTTACCATTGTTGTTGTTGTTGCTGTTGGCTCTGGTGGGGAAAGTATTTTCGGGAGTGGAATTATTGTCGGCACTGCTGGAATTACCATCAGCGGAACTGCTGTTGTTATTACTATTACTATTATTGTTATTGGTGGCAGGTTTGTTATTGGATGCAGAGACAGGACGAGTTTCAACAACGACAGGTTGCATCTTGACAATACCTTCTTTGTTGGTTTCGGGCTGACCGTCTGCATTGGTTTCTGTGACCATTTCGGTGACTTCTTCCATAATGGTTTCTTCTTCAGCAAGGTTTTCCTCTGCATCTTCTCCGGCTTCGGTAGCTTCCACAACAGGCCCTTGATTGTAATTAAATGTCAGTTCCTGCTTTACTTGGTCGAGGGAAACAGTTTCTACAGGCATCTTGCTGTTAGAACCGGCATCAGTACTGCCCTCGCCGCCTGATTTATCACTGCATCCAACAGCGACAATTGCAAGGGAAGCTGTCAGGCAGACAGCCAGAACATTTTTCATAAATTTCTTCATGGTGAACAAATCCTTTCATTCAATGATATTGGAATAACTATATTATACACGGTTTTACTGAAAATGTCAAGTTGCATTCTCATTCTGTAATCAATTTGTGAACCGTCTACACATAAAGACGGAAGACCCTACAGAAATATGACACCTTTTTGAAAAAAATCTTGACTTTTTTTTGCAGGTATAGTATAATAGATAACATGAATCCGGCATATCCATTGTCGGAAATTCTATGAAAGAAGGAAAACACATGAAAAACACCGAAAAAAGTATGGAAAAGATTGTCGAATTGTGCAAAGGCAGGGGCTTTGTCTATGCAGGTTCTGAAATTTACGGCGGTCTTGCCAATACATGGGACTTTGGACCTTTGGGCGTGGAACTGAAAAATAACATTAAGAACGCTTGGAGAAAGAAGTTCATTCAGGAGAGCCCCTATAATGTGGGACTTGATTCCGCTATTCTTATGAATCCGCAAACATGGGTAGCTTCCGGACATCTGGGCGGATTTTCCGACCCTCTCACAGACTGCAAGGCATGTAAGACAAGACACCGTGCAGATAATTTGATTGAAGACTTTGACGGCACAAACCCTGCCGGCTGGTCAAATGAACAGCTGATGAATTATATTCGTGAAAAGCAGATTCCCTGTCCAAACTGCGGAAAATGCGATTTCACCGACATTCGTCAGTTTAATCTGATGTTCAAGACGTTTCAGGGCGTTACCGAAGATACAAAGAGTGAATTATATCTCCGTCCGGAAACAGCACAGGGTATCTTTGTGAATTTCCAGAATATCCAGCGCACCACAAGAAAGAAAGTTCCCTTTGGTGTGGCACAGATTGGTAAATCTTTCAGAAACGAAATTACCCCGAAAAACTTCATTTTCCGTGTTCGTGAATTTGAACAGATGGAGCTGGAATTTTTCTGTAAGCCTGATACTGATTTAGAGTGGTTTCAGTACTGGAGGAGCTACTGTCGTGATTTCCTGCTTGGCTTAGGTATCAAGGAAGAAAATCTCCGTCTGCGTGACCATGACCAGAAGGAATTGAGTTTCTATTCTAAGGCAACCACGGATTTCGAATATATGTTCCCATTTGGCTGGGGCGAACTCTGGGGCATTGCTGACCGTACCAATTATGACCTCACACAGCACCAAACCCATTCCAATACTTCCATGGAATACTTTGACCCTGACGACAATACAAAGTATATCCCTTATGTCATTGAGCCTTCTCTTGGTGTAGAGCGTCTGTTCCTTGCCATTGTGACAGAAGCTTATGATACCGAAGTATTGGATGCGGAAAAGAATGACATTCGTGTTGTATTGAGACTGCATCCGTATCTTGCACCTTTCAAGGCAGCTGTATTGCCCTTGTCTAAGAAGCTTTCCGCAGAAGCACAGGAAATCTATGCAAAGCTTTCCAAGAAGTGGAGCATTGACTTTGACGAAACCGGAAGCATTGGCAAGCGTTACCGCCGTCAAGACGAAATCGGTACACCGTTCTGCATTACCTTTGACTTTGAGTCAAGAAATGATAATTGTGTTACTATCCGTGAACGTGACACTATGGAACAGGTTCGCCTCCCCATTGCTGAACTGGAAGCATGGTTAGAGGAAAAACTTGCTTATTGATTTTGTATCATTTTGTGCAAAAAATAAAGCTGTTGCGCCGCTTATTTGACGCAACAGTTTTTTTGTTGTTTTTCTTTCAGTACATCACTTACTTTGTTATATGGTTTTATGTATTAGTACCATCCACCGCAGTATTTTCAGTTGCACTGGATTTTTTTGATTGAAATTTTTCCTTTAAATTATACCAAATATCCTTACAAACTTTCTTAAAATTAACCCAAATATTCTTACAAAAATTCAATATGAATGGGGAAATATAAGTTAAAATTTTAGTGATAATAAGCATGCAAAGAATGTGAATAATTTTTTCGATTTCGTTCCGCCGTCCTTGTTCGTACCCCTCCTGTCGCCCTTGCTCATGCATATAATCTTGATAAGCTTTTACACCGCCGTGTTCCTTTGCCTCATGAGAAAGATTTGAATAGTCCCACGATTTCATCTTAATTTCACCTTCCTAATCATCTTCAGTTTGTGTAGAATTTGAATGAACTTCATGCAGAAATTCTTTCAAATTTCTTACTTTTTCTTCTTCTTTAATAATTTCTTGTTTAATCCTTTCCACCTCTTCCTTTTTTTCCGTAATGCTTTTTTCGAATTCATTGATAGATTCAGTAACAACCCTTTCTATATCGGAGTTAGGTATTTCTAAGTTGTTAATTTCTGCCATATCTTTTGAACTGTTTTTAGCTAAAAGAGCAGCAATAAAAGTAGCTGTAGCTGTAACAGCTCCTCCCACTCCTAATAGACCATATGATAAACTGGCAATTCCTAATGTCATCGCCACAATACTTTTATATTTGGGCGAAGATTCTAAAAAATCTTTCAAGCTTTGTTCAGTTACCACATTTCCGTCTTTCCGTGACTGTTGAACGGCTTTCAATTTTCCTGTACGAATCCAGCGTCTCACAGTTTCAGGATTTGTTTTCAGCAAATCAGCAATTTCTTTCACACTATATGTTTTCATATGATTTCTCCTTTGATTTATAGTATATAGGCGATTGTAAAATAAGTA
>DGHF01000001.1 GCA_002392545.1 Ruminococcus sp. UBA3855 | reverse complement strand
TTTACTTATTTTACAATCGCCTAACGATATTTTTGATTGGGAGAACTATGAAAAGAAAAGTCTCGGAAATATAAATTCACTGAGTTATTATGCAAGACTGCTGTTGCAGTAGCTGAGTGGAAAAGGCATCAAATATATAATTGAGGAATCCATATCCTATTATCGTAATAGTCATAAAAGTGTATATTTCAGCAAGGAAAATCAGCCAGTCTATAATGGCTCTGAAGAACACAACAATAAAATTATTGAAGATTGTTTCAGAAATTACAGCAACATCATTGATTTCAAGCTGAAAAGCTATTTCAGGCGTTTTTCTGACGAAGTAAAAAGACAGTATGATGTTGAATCATTCTCCAATGACTGGTATGAATTTATTGAATACGGCACTCGCAACAGATACAGAATTCAGCTGCAAAAAGACGGATTTTCTTTTGAAGCAGCATTGTACTTGTATTCTAACAGAAGCCTTTATCTTGCTGAACGAAACGGAGAGCTGAAAGTAAAAATGAGCATTCTGGCTTGTCCTAAAATCAGCATAAGACAGGAAGCTGCAATTGTTCACAACAATATTCCGGAATTGTTTATAAACAGATAATAAAAAATCGGCTCTGCAACCTGTGAAAACGAATCACAGACGGCAGAGCCGTTATTTTTTATAAAGCACTTATCTGATGGAAGTGAAAAACTTTCACAAAAAATGCTTGCAAAAACGTGGAATTTATGTTATAATGGAGAACAGATATTATCATTCATCGGGAGGGAGTAAAAACAATGAATCGGCTGTCTGAAAAGGAACAGAAGAAAGCAGCATCTGACTTTGCTGCATTCTGGAAAGACAAAGGCTATGAAAAAGGCGAAAGTCAGAAATTCTGGCTTGACTTGTTACAGAATGTGTATGGTGTGGAAGATGCCATTCGTTTCATCAGCTTTGAAGACCAGGTGAAGCTTGACCACACCAGCTTCATTGACGGCTATATTGACGCTACGCATGTGATGATTGAGCAGAAAGGTCTCGGAAAAGACCTGAGAAAGGGTATCCGTCAGTCGGACGGGAGCATTCTGTCACCGTTTCAGCAGGCGAAACGCTATGCTGCGGAGCTGCCCTATTCCAAGCGTCCCCGCTGGATTATTACGTGCAATTTCGCCGAATTTCTCGTGTATGACATGGAAAAGCCCAACGGCGAACCGGAGCAGATTTTGCTGAAAGACCTGCCGAAAGAATACTATCGTTTACAGTTTCTGGTAGATACAGGAAATGAAAATCTCAAGAAAGAGATGGAAATTTCCCTGAAAGCCGGTGAGCTGGTCGGCAGGCTGTATGATGCGATTTTGAAACAGTACAAAAATCCGGACAATCCGGAAACGCTCAAAAGCCTGAATAAACTGTGTGTCCGGCTGGTGTTCTGCCTGTATGCGGAAGATGCCGGAATTTTCGGAAAACATCAGATGTTCCACGACTATCTCAAAAAGTATCCTGTCAGTGAAGTTCGCCATAAACTTGTGGAATTATTCCATATTCTGGATACAAAAGAGGAAGACCGTGACCCTTATCTTGATGAGGATTTGCTGGCTTTTCCGTATGTGAACGGCGGACTGTTCGCAGATGAAAACATTGAAATACCCCGATTTACAGAGGAAATTGTACAGCTCCTGCTTCATAATGCAAGTGAGGATTTCGACTGGTCAGGCATTTCGCCGACGATTTTCGGTGCAGTGTTCGAGTCCACTCTGAACCCTGAAACCAGACGTTCCGGCGGTATGCATTACACGAGCCTTGAAAATATCCACAAGGTCATTGACCCCTTATTTCTGGACGATTTGAAAGCCGAACTGGAAACTATCAAGCAAATCAAAACCGAAAAAATCAGAAAGCAAAAATTACAGGAATACCGCAAAAAATTAGCAAGCCTTACATTTTTAGACCCTGCCTGCGGTTCAGGAAATTTCCTCACAGAAACTTATATCAGTCTGCGACGGCTGGAAAATGATGCACTTTTTGAGGAAACACATGGTCAGATGATGCTTGGTGCAACAGATGTGATTCAGGTCGGAATATCGCAGTTTTACGGTATTGAAATCAATGATTTTGCGGTGACGGTTGCGAAAACTGCCCTCTGGATTGCGGAAAGTCAGATGATGCAGGAAACGGAAGAACTCATGCAGATTACGCTTGACTTTCTGCCTTTAAAATCTTATGCTAACATTATGGAAGCAAATGCACTCCGCATTGACTGGAAAAGTGTTGTTCCAAAGGAGAAATTAAGCTATATCATGGGAAATCCGCCGTTTGTCGGTTCTTCCATGATGAATAAGGAACAAAAGCAACAGGCAGTTGAAATATTTGGAAATATCAAACTTTCTAACAGCATTGACTATGTAGGAGCGTGGTATTTTAAAGCCTGTGACCTGATGAAGGAAACTAATATTAAGGCTGCATTAGTATCAACAAACAGCATTACACAGGGTGAACAAGTTGCTCCTTTATGGGGGACTTTGTTTGAAAGATTTCCTATTCATATTGATTTTGCTCATAAAACATTCCGATGGGACAGCGAGGCAAACTTGAAAGCTCATGTCCATTGTGTGATTATCGGTTTCAGTTTAGGGGAAATCCCTCCAGTACGAAGAATTTTTGACAACGACCGTTTTATTACTGCTGAAAATATCAATGCTTATCTGGTTGATGCTCCCAATGTTTTCATTACAAGCCGAAGTAAGCCAATTTGTGCTGTTCCGAAAATGACAAAGGGAAATCAGCCTACTGACGGCGGTAATTTCATCTTGTCAGAAACCGAAAAAGAGGAGCTAATTCAAAAAGATAGCAGTATTGCTTGTTGTATCCGAAGATATATCGGAGCAAAGGACTTTTTGAACAATAATGAGGTCAGATATTGTCTGTGGCTGAAAGATGTATCCCCCTCGGTATATCGCCATAACAAGGAAATTCAGCGAAGATTAGCCGCTATTAAAGAAATGAGGGCTAACAGTACAGCAGCACCTACAAGAAAATTTGCTGAAAAGCCGTATCTGTTCTTTTCTACTCCTCAAACAGATGCAAATTATCTGATTATTCCTCGTCATTCCTCTGAAAACAGACGATATATCCCTATTGGCTTTATGACACCAGAATATATTGCTTCTGATGCCTGTGCTGTCATCTGTGATGCGGAACTTTATCTTTTCGGAATACTGATGTCCAATGTGCATAACGCTTGGATGCGTGTTGTAGCCGGAAGATTAAAAAGTGATTACAGATACTCCGGCAACGTTGTATACAATAATTTCCCGTGGTGCAGTCCCACACCGGAACAGAAAGCCAAAATCGAAAAAACGGCACAGATGATTCTTGATGCAAGGGCGAAATATCCAGACTGTTCGCTGGCTGATTTGTATGACGAAACGACTATGCCCCCAGAATTAAGAAAGGCTCATCAGGCGAATGATAAAGCCGTCATGCTTGCATACGGTTTCGATTACAAGACCATGACCGAGAGCGAATGCGTGGCGGAGCTGATGAAGCTCTACCAGAAACTGACCGAAAAATGAAAGGATTAAATTTATGAAGAAATTAATATCAGTAATTGCTGTATGTGCAATGACACTCTCAATGACTCCGATTTCTTTTGAAGCTCATGCTTCCATGAGCGACTGGACGATAACAGACGGTGTTCTGACGATTAAGGGAAATGGGGCTTTGCCAAAATATGAAGACCCTCGTAAAATTCCGTGGTATGACAAAAAAGAGGAAGTAACATCACTTGTTCTGGAAGGCAACATCACTGAAATTACTGACCAGTTGTTCAGCGGAATGAAAAATCTTGAAAGCGTTTCATTTCCTGATACAGTGACTTCTATCGGCTGGCAGACATTCAGCAATTGTACCAGCCTGAAAGAAGTAAATTTGCCTGATTCTGTAAAATCAATCGGCAACGGCTCTTTCGGCAGATGCGAAAATCTTGAATCCGTATCACTGCCGAACGGACTTGAAACAATTGATGTATGGGCTTTTGGCGAATGTACAAACCTGAAAAATATCACCATTCCTGACACAGTTTCGTCAATAGGGGCATATACCTTTTATAAATGTACTTCTCTCACAGATATGACTTTGCCTGAAAAAGTAACAGCACTGGAAGAAGGACTTCTGCAAGGCTGTACTTCTCTGCAAAATTTTAATGCCAAAGGAAAAATAGAATCTGTTGAAGGAGCGGTTTTCAGCGGTACGCCGTGGCTTTTGAATCAGCCGGGAATTGTCACCTATGACGGAAAATGGCTTTTGGCTTATAACGGAAGTGAGCAGGAAATTAAAATTCCTGATGGTGTGACTGAAATTTGTGATTATGCTTTCATGAATAATGAAAATATTGCTAAAGTAATACTTCCGGAATCCGTCAAAATGATTGGGAGAGAGGCTTTTTTGTATTCTTCACTCAGCGAACTGGAAATGCCTGCTGTTGAAGTCATAAAAGATAATGCTTTTTCTGAAACTCTGCTGAAATCTATCACATTTCCGGATACATTGCAGGAAATAGAAGGCTATACCATGCAGAACTGCAAAGAACTGACAGATGTTCACTTTGGTTCTTCCATGACAGAAATTCCGCAGGGCATCTTCTTTTACTGTGATGGTCTGAAAACAGTTACCATTCCCGAAAATATTAAAGAAATCAAGAACATGGCATTTTATGACTGTAAAAATCTGGAAACTGTTATTTTTGAAGGCAAAGAACTTGATTTTATGGGAAGTTCTGTTTTTCATGGATGTGAAAGCCTCAAGTCAATCGTCATTCCGTCCGGTGTTTCCAAAATTCAGGAAGGTACATTTTATGGCTGTAATGCTTTGAAAAGTGTAAAAATTCCTGAAAGCGTAACATCTATCGGAACAGAAGCTTTTTACAATTGTACGAATCTGAAAACCATAACTGTTCCGGCTACAGTGACAGAAATCAGTAAAAGAGCATTGGGCTATACTTACATCAAGGATACTGGCTATTGTCTGACAGATGATTTTGTAATTGAGGGATATCTAAACTCCGCAGCAGATACTTATGCAAAAGAAAACGAAATCACCTTCTCTGTATTGAATGACAGTTCATTAAAAGGTGATGTCAATGCAGACGGAGCATTTAATGTTTCTGATGTGATTCTCCTCCAGAAGTGGTTGCTGGCTGTTCCAGATACGCACCTTGCAAACTGGAAAATGGCTGATTTCTGTGAAGATGACAAACTGAATGTGTTTGACTTTTGCCTGATGAAAAAAGAACTGTTAAAAGGATAAATGCTTTGATTTTCGCATGAAAAATAAGCTGATGCAGGATAATCCCCACATCAGCTATGCTTTTATTTTCCAAGAATTTCCATCATCAGCAAAGCACCATCTTTGAAACCCTGAATGTATAAGACCTCGTTGTCCCTTACTGCATTTTCACCCTGTA
>DGHF01000153.1 GCA_002392545.1 Ruminococcus sp. UBA3855 | reverse complement strand
AAAAATTTCGCTGTTTCGGCAAGAATCATGCTCATTGATGCCGTCACGCAACGTGCCTATGAGTATGATGTCACCGAAAACGGCAGAAATGACCCTGCACAAGATTCTGTCAACGGAAATTCCCTGACTCCTGTCGAAAAAAATCAGCGTTCCCAGTTGATTCAGAAAATCCGCCTGAATGGCTTTACACAGACCATGGAAGAAATTACCTATACTTGGTTTAACCGCTTCATTGCCCTGCGCTTCATGGAGGTGAATAATTACCTCCCCTCCCATATCAGAGTATTCACGGACGAAAACGGCGATTTCAAGCCCGAAATTCTCTCAAATGCCGTCAATGTCGAAATTGACGGTCTCGACCGTGAATATGTCCTTGAACTGCTCGAAAAGCAGGATAATGAAACTTTATACAAGTATTTAATTATCACGCAGTGCAATGCGCTCAATGCCGGACTTCCTGAAATGTTTGAGGAAATCGGCGGTTGGACGGAACTGTTATTTCCGGCGAATTTGCTTCGCTCGGACAGCGTGATTGCAAACATGGTCAGCATGATTCCTGAAAGTGACTGGACGGAACAGGTTCAAATTATCGGCTGGCTGTACCAGTATTACAACACTGAACCCAAAGACAAAGTTTTTGCCGATTTGAAAAAGAATATCAAAATTTCCGCCTCTGCCATTCCGTCGGCAACACAGCTTTTCACACCAGATTGGATTGTCCGCTACATGGTCGATAATTCCCTTGGTCGGTTGTGGCTGGAAGGTCACAAAAATTCCGAAATCAAGCCCAATCTACCATATTATCTGGACGAAGCCGAACAGGAAAAATCCGTCAAATCTGAACTTGAAAAAATCCGTCTGGAATATAAAAACATCCAGCCCGAACAAATCAAATTTCTTGACCCCTGCATGGGTTCGGGGCATATTCTGGTATATGCGTTTGATGTGCTGATGCAAATTTATGTTTCCTGCGGATGGTCGGAGCGTGATGCAGCAAAGTCCATTCTTCGCCATAATTTGTATGGTCTTGACATTGACCGCCGAGCTTATCAGCTGGCATATTTCGCCGTGATGATGAAAGCAAGAAGGTACAACCGCAGGATTCTCAGCTCCGAAAATCAGCCCAATTTAGCCAATTTCGCCGATACCATGGGGGTAGATGCTTCCATGATTCCGGCAGAGCTGAAAAGCTTTGTGGAGCAGTTCCAATTTGCGGATACTTACGGTTCTTTGATGAGCGTGACAGCTCCGGAAGGGCTTACCATGGCGGTTTCAGAGTTCGGCGGAACGTTCGGCATGAATCAGCACCAACTTGACATGATGCTGAAAATTTACCAGATTCTTTCACAGAAATATGATGTTGTCTGCACCAATCCGCCATATATGGGCGGTTCTGGTATGAATTCGATTTTGTCGGATTATGTCAAGAAGAATTTCCCTGACAGCAAGTCAGATTTATTTGCCTGCTTTATTGAAAAATGCGGAAATCTTATCAAAGAAAATGGTTTCTATGCGATGATAACAATGCAATCATGGATGTTTTTGTTAAGTTTTGAAAAGTTGAGAAATCATCTTATGAGACATGATGTTATCAATCTGGTTCATTTGGGGTCTAATGCCTTTGAACAGGGAGATGTTGGAACAATTGTGCAAGCTGTATCTTTTGTTATTCGCAACAGCAATTATGGTGAATATTGTGGCAAGTATCTCAATTTATGTGAAGAACATTCTTCGGAAAAGAAACGCATATCTTACCTGAAAATGAATCGGTTTTATTTGGTTACTAAAAATGAATTTTATGGTATTCCCAGCCACCCCTATGCCTATTGGGCTTCAAAGCATACATTTGAGTTATTTTCAAATAAAACTCTTGGAAGTTTTACAGAACCCAGACAGGGAATGACTACTTCTGACAACAACCGGTTCACCAAAAAATGGTATGAAGTAGCTGTTGAAAGAATTTGTTTTAATGCACAAAATAGCGAAATGGCACAAAAAAGCAGAAAAAAATGGTTTCCCTACAATAAAGGTGGGGGCTATCGAAAATGGTATGGAAATCACGAATATGTTGTAAATTATGAAGATGACGGACGAGAATTAAAAAAATTTCATGAAGAATTAAATAAAACAAGCTCTGGCGGTCGAATCAAAAATAGGGAATATTATTTCAGAAAATCCATTGCATGGACTTTTATTGCAACAATTCCGGGGTTTCGGTACTGTCCAGAAGGGTTCATTTTTGATGTGGCAGGTTCTTCACTTTTTGTGGATGATAACTTGACAGAATATGTGATGGCATTTTTGTGTAGCTGTGTCACAAAGTATTTCTTGAATTTGCTGAATCCAACTATGAATATCCAAGCCAATGATATTAAATCACTGCCATATATATATAATGATACACCAAAAATTAAAGAACTTGTTTCAGAAAATATTAAAATTTGTGAAACTGACTGGAATGCATTTGAAACATCATGGGACTTTGAACAGCATCCACTAATTTGATGAAGACAAAGTGAAATGTTGATTGAGAATAATTGCAAGACCACAATTGCAACTGTCAGGACGGATTGCATTCGCAAATAAGATTACTCATGCAAATGATTTTGCATTAAAATCTGAATGGTATTGTCATCTTTCATGCCAAGGCAGAATTTTTCAAGGGCTTTTTGGAATATGACTTTTTCGGGAGCAATTTCACAAAATAATGTCATGCATGACCTGAGTTTATATGCATCTGTCAAGCCGAATATTGCCACAGGGTCATCTGTTTCAAGTTGAAGTAATGTTTCTGTGATTTCAGCTAATCTTGTGCCAAGTACAGGATGAACCAGAAAATCCTGTGCCTCTTTGGCATCTTCCAGTGCATAAAATTCTGTGACAGTATCAATTGTTAAACCTTTGATTTGTGGAAAGATGTACCAAATCCAATGGGTGATTTTCTGTCCTGACTGAATTTCCTGCAAAGCTTTTCCATAGCTGGAACAATCCGGCACGACACCAGCCTGACCAACAAGATATTTCTGCAAGGGTTCGTTTTCTAATTCAATACCAACCACATGATATTTTTCCTGTTGTTCTTTGGAATAGAAAGATTCCATTTGTTCTGGGTTCGCCTCCTGCCATGTGAATGGCGTGTAGCCACATTTCAATAATGGAAGTTCTTGGAACAGTTCTTTAAAATCAGAAAAATAATGCAATGCAGTGATTTTTTTAGTGACAGTTTCAGACAGTTCATCAATCCGGTGAAATGTGATACTATCACCGATTTTCAGTTTCTGACGTTTTTCGTCATTCAGACGCAGTTCAATTGTTTTGTAGCCAGCCTTGACCGCATAAAACGGCTCTGGATTCAGTTTCATGGTATAATTCATGAATTTCGCCCTCCGGTTTCATCATCTGATTTCAAAAGCATACCCGCCCTGTACGGGAATTTCTTTCATGTCAATGTGTTCGATATATGCCCATCTTGCATGGTTCAGCTCCTCAATTAAACAATCGATGTCTTCCGGTGTGCCTTCCGCTTCCATTTCAACAGAACCATCATACACATTCTCAGCCCAGCCACTGACACCGTATTTTAAAGCAATCTGTTTGGCATTCCATCGAAACCCGACCCCCTGCACTTCACCAGTAAAAATAAAGTGCTTTCTGATTTTTTTCATATTTTCCTCCTTTGTGGTCTTATCGTGTAAGCAGTGGTTCAATCAGACAATAACGAACAAATTAAGCCAGACTTATACTTTGGATAATATTTGTTATAAAAAATTTACTTAATATATTCACAAAAAAATGGCTCTGAAAAATCAGAACCATTTTGCATATATCTTCTCAATGATTTCTCATAAATATAGGCATTCCGGTCATATGCAACCTATTGGCAGCAGCTCCACATACCCCCAATGCCTGAAAATATGTTTCAACGCTGTGCAGTAGCCCAAACAGATTATGGAATTCGTACTGCTTCCATCACGGTATACACCGTAACTTCTATAATATGTTATAGCATATTTCATTTAATTTGTCAAGCTTTTTTTCTAATATTTTTATTTGTATGCAACAGCACATTGGTACAGTGGGTCAGTAGAATTAGGCTTTGGCATAGTAATTTCTCCTTTTTGGTGACATCTTCCCCCACCTCCACAGGCGGGGAAAAATATTTTCGGGAAACAAATAATTGACTTATTTGGCAGATTGTGCTATAATTGAAGATGACAGTTATATGGTTTCGTATTGGAGCATATTTCCTGATAGCCCTGTTATTGACAATATCCATAAAAAATTTCAGAGCGAAACCAGCTCAACAGAATCATAAAGAAATGAGGTTGTTACCATGTTGAAACAAATTAAAAAAATGATGGCTTGTGCAGTAGCATCTGCTGTCATTGCCGTGACGGGAATGTCTGCATTTTCAAACAGCATTGCACACGCTGAAACAGAATCCAAACTGATTGCCCTGACATTTGATGATGGACCAAACACCACGACTACAAATGAAGTTCTTGATATTTTAGAGGAATATCATGCAAAGGCTTCCTTTTTCCTGATTGGTACAAATATCAATGAAGAAAGTGCTGTTTCTGTCAAACGTGCCTATGATATGGGAATGGAAATTGACAACCATTCCAAAACCCATTCCAATATGTCAAAGATGACGGTTGAGGAAATTCAGGCAGAAATTGAATTCGTAGATGAAAAAGTCTTGGAAATCACCGGAGAACACACCAAATTTTTCCGCCCTCCCTTTATTGATACCAGCGATACCATGTATGATGCCATTGACCTGCCTTTCATCTGCGGAATTGATTGTCAGGACTATATGCCCAATGTACTGGCGGAAGAACGGGCGCAATATATTTTGAACGGTGCAAAAGACGGCGTAATTGTCCTTTTGCATGATGCTGCCGGAAATGAAGAAACCGTCAAGGCTTTAAGAATCGCCATGCCGGAACTTGTGAAACAGGGCTATGAATTTGTAACCTTGACGGAACTTTTCGAACGTCAGGGTGAAACTCCAAAACATCATATTTTATACAGCAATGTTGCAAAATATCCGTGTTCGGATTATGAGTTATATCAGGAAATTCCGTCAGATTCTGCCGATAAAATTCCTTTGGATGCCGGACTGCTCAAAACACTGGGGGAAAGTTATGCGATTGAAGTCAATTATAGCAGTGATGAACATGCTCCTGTCGTTGCATTGCAGAAATGGTCAGGTACACCGTCCATCTGGAAAGCAATTCAGCCGTTCTATTTCAATGGTGACAAGGCGGTATTTCTCGCTTCTGATATTATCAAGGCTCTGGAAGAGCTGGAAATTGATTACACTGACCTTGACGGAATCACTCTTTCTTCCTATGGAGGAACAATCACGCTTTCAGATGCAAAGTTGCTTGTCAAGCCTGAATCTTCTGAAACGCTCATGGGTGACGTGAACAATGACGGCAAATTCAATATTGCCGATGTGATTGCACTCCAGAAATGGCTGTTGTTGAAAGGTTCTCTGGAAAACTGGAAAAATGCGGATTTCAACGGAGACAAGATTGTCAACATTGTGGATTTGGCACTGATGAAACAGAAGCTCCTGCAATCCTGAATTTCAGTCACAAAAATATATTACAAACCGCACCGCCCCTTTTTCCGGCATACAAACTGGAAAAAGGGGCGGTGCTATTAAATATGTTTTTGATTATGAAAGTTCCTGTGAATCCATGAAATTATTAATAATTTTCAGAAAAGCATCCGGATTGAATATCATTGCAAGGTGTCCGCCCTCAATTTTCCGCACAACAGCAGGGGACGGCATAATATTGATAAGAGCTTCTTTAATGTCTTCCGTGAAAGTGTTGTCGTCATCCGGTTCAATGATGAGAACCCTACCTTTCAAAAAGGCGAAATCTTCTTTATGATGTTTCCCCATATGATTCCGCAAATCAGCAAGCAGAGAAGTCATGTGACAGAAATATTCCTTTGTCATATCCGGTTTCAGCTGTTCCATCATGTCTTTGACAGCTTGGTATGCTTCCGGCTTGTCTTTCAAATGCTTTTTGAATGCAAGGTTCATCACCACAGGAAGAAGGGACATAGGAAATTTTTGATACATTTGATAGCGTTTCTGTTCCTTTTTGGCATTCAACATCCCGACCATGCATTCCATCCCCTCGAAACCGATGTCATTTGACAGGGAAGCAGTCGAAGTCAGCAGAAGTCCTTTGACGACTTCCGGATGTCTTTTTGCAATCATCTGCGCCATTAAACCGCCGTAAGACTGCCCCCAATAATAGACATTTTCGGCTTTCAGATGTTTTATCAGTTCGGCAATTGCATCAGCAGTGGCTTCATTTCCCTTGAAATCTATTGGATAAGTGAATGAAATCAAAGAATAGCGTTTCATAAAACTTCTCGCAATTGTAAAAAAGCCGTCTGCCATTCCTGAACCTCCTGCCAGCATGACAATTGTCGCCTTCACTTCCGGACTGGGATTTCGATAATAACGGTATCTGAAAACTCCGCCTGACAGTCTCGCCTTCCGCACAGGAGCGATTTTATTATAATAGGCAAATTCTTTTTTCATATCTATCTGCGAAAAATCCATAATCAGTATCCTCCTAATATGTATCATTTCCAAATCATAAAATTGAAAATTGTTTCCAACTCCAACTCATGCTATCATTATATCACAAAAAAACATTTGTCAATAAAAAAATGAAAACTTTCACATAAGCAACTCCGTCATTCAGCTGAGTGTCTTTTGTAAAAAATATCAGATATAGAGAATTATTTTGAACCTCGTTTCACATTCCGGAATTCTGTAGTAGTCAGTCCGGTTTCCTTCTTAAAAGCTGTCATAAAATGATAAATATTAGCATATCCGCATTGTTCAGCGATAACCTTGATATTCATGTCAGTTTGTTTCAATAACTTCATTGCATGGCTCATGCGGATATGAATTAAATCTGCATGGAAAGAGACACGGAAATGCTGCTTGTAAATTCGGCGGAAATAGCTTTCACTGATACCCATTGTTCCGGCAATAGTTTCCTGTATCCATTCTTCTGAGGGTTTTCGGATAATACGCCTGCGCAGTTCTTCCAACTGCTGGACATAATTTCCTTTCACTACAGAAGGGGAAATATCATGATGAAGTTGTGTCTGGATACGGATTTCCAATGCTTCTTGTTCGGGGATGGTATCTGTTTCCAGCTGGTCATAATAAAAACGAATGATAGGTTTTTCCAGCTTTTTTTCACGCTGATTCACAAGGTCAATAAATGCATCAAAACGCATTGTCCATTCTTCGCAACACCGCTCAACGTCCATCTTTTCCGGAAGAGGAATCAATACACCAAATACATTTTTATTATAGCGGAAACAAATTTCCGATTCTGTACAGTTCATACGCAGGACGTTGGCAAGGAATAAATCAGGGGTAATGCTTATCTGATTGGAAAGTGTCTGAATCCATTTCAGTTCTAACACAATGAAAGCATATTTCTGCTTGAAAATCATATTTTTGGATAATCCTTTCAGATTCAACATTCCTGTCATGCTGTCACGTTCTGAGAACATTTCAAGCCGTTGATTTAAAAAACGGTTCTGTGCTTTGATATACTGCACAGAAAGCGCATTCGAAATGGAATCACGCCAGCTGACATAGAGGTCATCAAATGCATACTGTTTCGGGTCAGAATAACTTGTGACAATGTACCCAAAGGACATATCTGCATTGTGCAGGGGCGTGGCAATCATAAGCAGTGGGTTTTGGTCTATCACATCTGGAGGAAGGAAATTGACAGTATCAAATTTCATTGCATTGTCAGATGAACGATACCGGTGCTTTGAGACAAATAACCACATTTTTTCAGTGAAATCAGTCAATGATAAAGCATCATTTGTTTCCTTCATTTGGTCAAATAATGGCTGAATACAAACATATAAATCATTCCAGTAGGGAATAACATCTGCCAGCTCATCAATCCGTGTACTAAGCTGTGCCAGTGATTCCGCAGATGCCATTTTATTGATATAATCCGACATCATACGGATTTCACAATATTCACTTGTGAGGAGAAATTTTTCATAAAATTTTTCCAGATATTTGCCTGTTCGCCGTTCCTGATGGCAACCACAGCTTTTTCCAAACAGGATAGATTGTGCCTGTATATAGGGACGTTTCTGACCATCCAGAAGATTCAGGAGAGCAAGTCCGGCATTGCTTCCAAGTTCAAATTCCTTGCCGTCAACAGTTGTCAGGGTAGGAGTTGTGAGAATGGCATTCTGTCCGCCGTCAAATCCGGTGACAGCAATATCTTCCGGCACACGGATTCCATATCTGGAAAGTTGCTTGCATAGCGAAATTGCCATAATGTCATTGGTGCATACTACCGCTTCCGGCATCGGTGCATGCCCAAGGGCGAAATCATCTGCAAGCTTTGTGGCTTTTTCTCGCCAGAAATCACCATAACAGTATTGACTGATGGGAAGTCCTGCTCTTTCCATAGCAATCCGCCAGCCTGCCAGCCGTTCTTCTGCATCCGGATTTCCCTGTGGACCTGTCAGGCAGAAAATTTCTTTGAATCCGTGGTCAAATATCAGGTGTTCCGTCACCTTTTGGATGCTGTCTACCTGTGAGATACGAACAGAGGGAAATATTTCATTTTCAAAATCTGTACAGACACATGGACAAGAAATGCCGTTCAGTTTGTTCAAAATTCTGTGTGCTGTGGCAGGGTCGTGAAATTTTCCTCCTGCAAAAATTAAACCATCCAGACGAACTTTAGGAACTAGCCTGTAAATGCTTTCTTCTCCCAGAGTATAGGCATTTTGAGCGGATTCGCTTCGCATATTGGAAGAACAGGTGAAGACAATGACATCATAGCCCTGCGTGCAGACTTGATGACAAATGCCATCTAAATAGAGTGCATCAAGCGTTTCAATAATTGCCGGCATGATGACACCGATTCTTTTTCGGGATTCATTTTCCATTTTTCACCCCCATAATGGAATTGATTATATTCATTATAGCATATTTTCTTTGTATTTGCAACTAAACTTTTTCAATTTTATTTGAAATTCAGCTGATTTTTTCAAACTTCTAATTCTGGCAAGTGTTTCCTGTCAGTATTACTGGATGTTATGTGTGCTGAAGCGCATCAAACCAGAATGGCTCAATCAGTGTTTTATAAAGTGGATAAAAGCTGTGATGTCTCAAATCAGCGGGACACTTTAGTTATCTCACCATAAAGCGGAACATATCAGAACCAAGAATTTTCACACTGCATTGATTCGCTTCCTGTTCAAGCAGGTCAATTTCTTTTTCAGATAATTGAATATTCGTTGCTTCATAGAGCTGTTCCACCTGATAGGGCTTTCGGCATCCGCAGACGGGAACAATTCCTTTTGATGAACAGAATGCCATTGCTACCTGCGGAATCGTGATATGATACTGCTTTCCGATATGATGCATCAGAACATACAAAGAATGCAGTTTTTCTCTTTTCCGCTGAAACAGCAGTTTCATGATGGATTTTGAAGATTTCACTCTTGGGTCAGTCAACATTCCTTCTTCGAGTACCGCCCATGCCCAGAATGAAATAT
>DGHF01000123.1 GCA_002392545.1 Ruminococcus sp. UBA3855 | reverse complement strand
CGCACACAGTACAGAATTTCGAAGCCGGAGACAGTTTAATATCTCTGACCTGAACATCTTCTTTTGAAAAGTCCACCTTGACACCTTCCTCAAGGGAAAAATTATCCTCTTGGGGGAGCGGTTCTTTCATGGAAAGGTCAATTTTAACATCATCAACAGGCTGTGCAGGTTCAGGAATGACATTTTCAATAGGCTGTGCAGGTTCAGGAATAATATTCTCAACAGGCTGTGCAGGTTCGGGAATCACTGTTTCAGCAGGCTTTGCAGGCTGGGAAATAGTGCTTTCCTGAACCGGAGTGGGGAACTGCGGAACTAATTTTTCACCACATACCGAACAGAAAATCTGCGAAGCATCATAAGTATTTCCGCATTTTGTGCATACCATTGCGGTGGGTGCAGTGGTTGTTTTGGGCGAGTCTTCCGGAATGGGAACAAGTTCTGCTTTTCTGGCTTTGACCTCTTCAATTTCGGCTTGCAGTCTGACAATTTCCTGCATTGAATTTTTAATGGAAGCCATCTGTTCTGCAAAGTCGCTTTCAGGAGCTAGGCTGTACTTCTCGTAGAAAAGCTGACCGATTTCAGCGTATTTCTGCTGAATATTTTTCTGGTGACTGTTGATTTCACGATTCAATGAGTTGGAATCACTTGCATTTTTCACATTCTGTGAAACGGTTCTGCCGGCATTGGTAAGCTGTGCGCCGAGTTTATCAAAAAATCCCATGTTGATTTCCTCCTTTACTGGGATATGCCATAGATAATTTTACTATTATAGTATACCACAACATTCCCAAAAATGCAAGTCTTTTTTGTAATAATTTTATGAAATCGGGCGGTTTCTGGTGTGGGTTCAAAAAATACAGATTTTATTTATGAAAAAATTGCTGTTAGGATTGATTTTTTTTTGATAATCTGCTATAATGAGAAAGGATAATTTTTTATGATTCAGGAGGTTATTTATGAGTCAAATTCAGAATTTTTTTGAAAGCATGAAGCAAAAGAATGTTGCTTTTATTGGGACAGGAGTCAGCCATACGGAGTTAATCACTGTATTCCGTGAAAAAGGAATTGCTGTGACTGTCTGTGACAAGCGCAGTGCTGATAAATTTCAGGAAACTTATGACAAACTTTCCGCTTTGGGTGTGAAATTCATTCTTGGTGAAAATTATCTCGATTCTCTGACAGATTTTGACGTGGTATTCCGTACCCCTGGAATGTATTTCAATAACCCTGCATTGACGAAGGCAAGAGAACAGGGTGTTGTGATTACGTCTGAAATGGAAGTCTTTTTTGACCTCTGCCCCTGCAAGATTTATGCTGTCACTGGTTCGGACGGAAAATCCACTTCCACCACTTTGATTGCTGAAATCTTGGCACAACATGGAAAAACAGTTCACAAGGGCGGAAATATCGGTCGTGCATTGTTGCCGATTATCGAAACTATCAAGGAAGATGATGCAGCCGTTGTGGAATTGTCCAGTTTTCAGCTGATTTCTATGAGAAAGTCTCCGGATGTGGCATTGATTACCAATATCACTCCCAATCACCTTGATGTACATGGAACAATGGAAGAATATACACAGTGTAAAATTAACCTGATTGCACATCAGAACGCTTTTTCCAGAACCGTTCTCAATTATGACAACGAGGGTACAAGGGCATTAGCTCCTATTGTTCGTGGAAAACTGAACTGGTTCACAAGACAGACTACCCCTGAACGTGGTGCATTTCTCCGTGATGACGGAATGTTATGTTATATCGAAAAAGGCGTTGTCATTCCGGTGGTTCACAAGGATGAAATCAGAATTCCGGGAATGCATAATGTTGAAAATTTTCTCGGTGTGATTTCTGCACTCTGGGGAGATGTGGATATTGCCGACATTGTGAGAGTGGCGAAAGAATTTGGTGGTGTGGAACATCGAATTGAATTCGTCCGTGAATTGAATGGTGTCAAGTGGTATAATGACAGTATCGCTACAAGCCCCACAAGAGTGTTAGCGGGTTTGCGTTCTTTCAATCAGAAAATCATTGTATTGGCTGGCGGTTATGACAAGAAAATTCCTTTTGAACCGATGGCGGAAACTGTCTGCGAACGTGTCAAGCTGTTGATTCTCATGGGCGTGACTGCGGATAAAATTGAAAAGGCTGTTACCTCTGCGAACAATTACGACCCTGAAAAAATCCATATCCTTCATGCGGATTCCATGGAACAGGCGGTTGAAATCGCTCACAGAGAGGCGCAAAATGGCGATATTGTGACATTGTCTCCGGCTTGTGCAAGCTTCGACTTGTACCCCAATTTCGAGGTCAGAGGTCAGCACTTTAAACGACTGGTAAAGGAGCTTTCATAATGACAGATGTTACATTGAAAAAGATGCTCTATACTCTTTGTGTCGTAAAAGGTATTTCAGGAGATGAGACAAAAGCATCTGAAATGGCTCTTTCCTTTCTGAAAAATTATTGCTCCAATGCACATATTTCACACGGCAATGTCATGGGAACTATGGGAAATTCTAATGAAAATGCTCCTCATGTTCTGTTAGACGCTCATATTGACCAAGTGGGCTTGATTGTGACCAGTATCACGGATGACGGCTTTGTTACTGTCGGAAATATTGGCGGTCTTGACAGACGGATTTTCCCTGACCAGCATGTCAAATTGCACGGCACTAAAACCATTGACGGCATTATCTCCACTTTGCCCCCTCATCTTTCCAACGGTGAAGAACAAGTGCAGAGAATTGAACAAGTCCGCATTGACACCGGATATTCTGCGGATGAATTGAAAAAAATTCTGCACATTGGCGACAGTGTGACATTTTGTGGAGTTTATGCTGAAATGATGGGCGGAAAAATTACTGCCCCTGCATTGGATGACCGTTGCGGTGTAGCTTCGATTCTGTATGCTTTGGATTTGTTGCAGGATGAAGAAATTCCTTGTAAAGTCACGGCTTTGTTCTCGACACAAGAAGAAGTCGGCGAACGTGGCGCAAGAATTGGCTGTTTTTCGGCAAATCCTGATATTGCATTAGCAGTTGATGTTTCCTTTGCCGGTGACGGTTCGGATGGTACTGGAATTATGGGAAAGGGTGCAATGATTGGCTTTTCGCCTTCCCTTTCCAGAAAAATCAGCCGTGACCTTGTAAAATGCGCTGATGAAAACAACATTCCCTATCAGTATGAAGTCATGAACGGCACAACTGGCACAAATGCTGACCAGTTCAGCACTTGCCGTGAAGGAGTTCGGGCTTGTACGGTTTCCATTCCGCTGGATTATATGCACACTCCTGTGGAAGTCATTGACATTGAAGATGTGAAAAATACTGGTCTGCTTTTAGCAAATTATCTGAGGGGGTGCAGGGAATGCTGAATTATTTGAAAGAACTTTGTGCCATCAACGGCACTTCAGGAGATGAAACCGCTGTCAGAAATTATTTGCAGGAGAAAATTCAAAATTTCCCCCATATTCTCGAAATGCGCACGGATGCCCTTGGTAATCTGCTGGTTCATAAAAAAGGTAAACATTTCCCGAAACATACGGTTTTAATCGGGGCGCATATGGATGAAGTCGGTTTGATTGTGACCGGATTCAGACCAGATGGCAGAATTGTTCTTGATACTGTCGGAGGAATTGACCCTGATGTTGTCATTGGCAGGGCAGTGCAAGTTCCAAATGTCGGGATTGGTGTTGTCGGGTCTGTTCCGGTTCATAATTTAAGCCCTAAACAGCGTGACGAAAAACCAACAAAAAAAGACCTCGTTCTTGACATTGGCGCACGTTCCAAAGAAGATGCTCAAAAATTGGTGCATTATGGCGATTCCGTCTATTATTACAGCGAATGGACGGAATTGGGCGGTAATAAAGTTGCTTCTAAGGCAATTGATGACCGTTTCGGCTGTGCATGCATGCTGAAAATGCTGGAGGGGGAAATTCCTTTTGATACTTGGTTTGCGTTCTTTGTACAAGAAGAAATTGGGTTAAGAGGTTCAAAACCTGCGTCTTTTGCGGTCAATCCTGATTTTGCTATCATCCTCGAAACTACAACAGCTGCTGACCTTGATGGTGTCAAGGGTGACGGGGCAGTGTGCCGTCTGGGTGGCGGTGCAGTCGTTTCCTTCATGGACAGGGCGACAATTTATGACAAGGAATTGTTCCGTATGGCTTTTGAAGAGGCTGAAAAATTGAATATCCCTTGTCAGACTAAAACCAGAATCGCCGGCGGTAATGATGCGGGCTCGGTTCACGTTTCAAGAGATGGTGTAAGGACTATGGCAATCTCTATTCCCTGCCGTTATCTGCATTCGCCGTTTACTGTCGCTCAAATCAGCGATATGGAACAGAGTTATTTGTTGGCTGAAAAAATGCTCTTCAAAATTCATGAACTTTAAAAAGGAGTTGCCAAAATGACGGAACAGGAAAAAATGCTCAAAGGGTTGATTTATGACCCTTCTGATAAAATTTTAGCGGAAAAAAGAGTTCAGGCTCATGACCTTTGTATGGATTTCAATTCCCTGCATGAAGGACAGACCGAAGAAAGAACCGCTATTTTACAACAATTATTTCCCCATCTCGGTGAGGGTACAGATATTCTTGCACCGATTCATGTTGATTATGGCGAATTTACTACTTTCGGGAAAAGATGCTTTGCAAATTTCAATCTCACTATTTTGGATACTTGCCCTGTCACTGTCGGGAATGATGTGTTTTTTGGGTGTAATTGTTCGATTTTAACGCCTTTGCATCCTCTCATTGCTGAGGAACGTAATCTCAAACAACGTGAGGACGGTTCATATTATGACCTAGAATACGGAGCACCTATCACGATTGGGGACGGATGTTGGATTGCATCTGATGTTAAAATCTGTGGTGGTGTTACTATCGGGGAAGGCTGTGTCATCGGGGCTGGAAGTGTCGTGACAAGAGATATTCCGGCGCACTCCTTAGCGGTCGGCAATCCTTGCCGTGTTATCCGGCAGATTACTGAAAATGATTCTATCTATTTGAAAAATTTATTCTAATCTCAAAACGACAGAAAGGATATTGAATGAATGATTAGACAAATTACCAAAGAATTTGAATTGAATACTTACCTCCTCCGGAAAACTTGGAGAGGGAGAAAAATGTATTCCATGTATAAGGCATATGGTCTGGAATATCCGTTCTGTCAATTTTTTACAGTCGGAGAAAATGGCATTCTTCTCATTTTCAACAGTACCATGTTAATTGTCAACTCTGCACCCGAAGAAGCAGAGGATTTGTCTGCTTTTATCCGGATGCATCAGCCGTTCCGTGTCGAATGTGATGAGCCTGTCAGGGCGATTCTTGCCGAAAAACTGCCAGAATATCAGTCACTGCACCGGACAACTTTTCAACTGCAACCCGATTCTTCGGCGATTGAAGTCGAACAGTTCGTTGAAATGAATCCCTCTCTTGATGACGTTTACAAAATTTTGCAGGCTGGTTTTCCCAACTTGCAAGACTATGCTTTGTGGCTGACAGATACTTCCCATAGATGCCGTCACGGTATCAGTCATGTGTTTACCTACAAAAACAGCACAACTGCAACTATCATGTTTGATATTGATGATAAAGTTTTAGTTGGGCAGGTGGCGACTCTTCCGGAAGCTCGTGGACTGGGTCATGCAAGGGCTTTTTTGAGATGGCTTGCGTGGTTTCTCGCTCAGTTCAATAAAGAGGCTGTTTTGTATGCGCTTGATATTCGGGAAAGCTTTTACAGGGAAATCGGATTTATTGTCAAAGAAACGGAATTCGTTCTCGAACTCCGGCAGGATGAAAACCAACTCATGAAAGGACTTTTGGATAATGGAAATTAGTCAGATTTTTGGAATTGATTCTAAAATTGAATTACTCATCTGCGAGGCGGAAAAAAAATGCGGTCATGTTTTCGACAGAATCGAACAAAATACAAGATTTAACTCTGCAAAAGTCCTCAAAGCCTTTTCAGATAACAAGGTCAGTGAAAGTTGCTTCGGTATCAGTACTGGTTACGGGTACGGCGATTTGGGGCGTGATGTTCTTGACAAGGTGTGGGCACAGGTTCTGGGGGCGGAAGATGCACTCGTCAGACATAATTTCGTTTCCGGCACACATACTCTCTCTGTGGCTTTGTTCGGGGTGCTTCGTCCGAATGACGAAATTGTCTTTACAACTGGGATGCCTTATGATACGCTTCATGAAGTTGTCGGAATTTCTGGGAAAAAAGGAGACGGCTCTTTAAAAGATTTCGGAGTCAATTATTCCATTGTTGACCTTGATAAAAACGGAAAACCAGATATTTCTGCTGTCCGGAATGCTGTCAGAAATGCGAAAGTTGCTTATATTCAGCGGTCAAGGGGGTATTCCCTCCGTGAGGCTTTTACCATTGACGAACTGGAAATTATATGCCAAAATATCCGTGAGGTCAATCCAGATGCGATTATTATGGTTGACAATTGCTATGGTGAATTTGTCGAAATTAAAGAACCCCTTGAAATCGGGGCGGATTTAATCATTGGCTCGATGATTAAAAATGCTGGTGGCGGTATCGCCAGAACTGGCGGTTATATTGCCGGAAGGGCTGACCTTGTGGAACTTTGTTCCTATCGGCTGACTTGTGTCGGATTAGGAAAGGAAGTCGGCTGTACTCTCGGTATGAATCGGGAACTTTTTCAGGGGCTTTTTCTTGCTCCGGATATTGTCGCTAATGCCGTGAAAACTGCTGTCCTCGCTTCGGAAGTTTTCACGGAATTGGGCTTTCATTGCTCCCCCTCTGCGGATGCAATCAGGGGCGATATTGTGACCGCTGTCGAACTCCGCTCGGCTGAGAATCTTTGCGCTTTCTGTCGGGGCATTCAAAAGGGTTCGCCTGTTGATGCATATGTCACCCCCGAACCTTGGGATATGCCCGGATATGATGATAAAGTCATTATGGCGGCAGGGGCTTTCACTAATGGGGCTTCCATTGAACTTTCCGCTGATGCCCCGCTCCGTGAACCGTTCGCCGTCTGGATGCAGGGCGGTATCAGTTACCATAGCAGCCGAATTTCTATTATGTTAGCAGTTCAGGAATTGCTTTCAGAAGGATTGATTGCACTATGAATTCCAATTATGGTATTACGTATGAAATGCTGTTGTTTGCTTTTCAGCATGATGATGTCTTTGGAGTTGATGAAACATCATTTTATTTTGATGATGAGGGGAAAAAACGATTTGACCATATGATTGGCTGTATCAGGGGGAATGAGTTTCCGCCTTATTGGGTCGGGGATTGCGACATTCAAGACGGCTGTGAATTTGATACTGCTGAGGAACTTTTTCAGGCGAAAATTTTTGACGGACAATCTATTCAAGAACGCTGGGAACATCTCATTTTGGTAAATGTTGGGGGATTTGGTGCGGAAGATTGGATTGACTGTTATCGGGGAAAATTCAGGGAATTTGGCGAATTTTAGGATTATTTCGGGCAGGTGATTTTATGAAGGAGAAAATTATTTATACTTTGCATTTTATTTGGATGTGCGTTACTGCGTTTACATTGCCTCTTTGCGCTGTTTGGATTCATGGGAATATTTCCGGCTATGCGAAATGGTTCGGTCATGAATTGATAGGAGAAAAAAAGCTTTTCACCTTGCTTGGATATTTTGAAGTTGTTCTATGGTTTTTGCTTGCTTTTCCTTCCATTTTCCATGTGATTGGCGAAACTTGGAAGAAAAAACCTGTTTTTGTTCTCATTCCTGTTCTTCTGTATGCTGGGTTGATAACACTTTCCATTTCTTTTTTCTTCGGCGGAATGGATGAATTTCGGAATTGCTTTCTGACATAATTTTATTTTAACTTAAAGGAGGTCTTATTTTATGGATGAAACTATTGACGTTCATGAAGCACCTGTTCATGATGAGCCACAACAAACGGATGATGTTTTCAATGCAAAAAAAGCATCCCAAAAACGGAAGAAAAGCTCCCGAAAAAATTTTTCTTCCTCTAAAAAGTTTTCAATGCCCCAATTCAACAAGTCTACTTTGGTTGTTTTGATTGCTATTCTTGTTCTGGTCGGGGTGATTGCTGGGCTTATTATTTATGGCAACTGGAGAAACAACGGCGCAAAATTCGCTTTGAAACTTTCTCAACAAATTGGCGAACAACAGGCTACGGCTGAAAAAAGTGCTCACTTGAAACTGGGCGGTTCTTCGGAATTCTCCTGTATCAATCAAATCGCTATGGAACAGGGCGGGCTTCTCTTTGAAAGTCAAAAGGCAACGACTGTCAGCGGTGTTAAAATTCCAGAATGGGTTATTTTTGCAAGAGAAGAAAATGGAGATATTCTCTCTGAAATTACATTCTATCATTATAAGCAATTGGGAGAATTTGGTAACGGCGTCAAAGTTAAAGCGCATGTGGCTGCGGAAGGGATTACTACTATTATGACCCCTGAAGCGGTTCAACACTATGTCGGGTTCGCTCCTCTCAGAGTCAATTATAATGCGGACGGTATGCAGGAGGCTTATAAGTATTACTATAGAGACCTCAATTCCGGCGATTCTGTTTCCTACATCCTTTATGTCAATTATGAAAATGGGTTCGCTGTCAGTGCAGCAGAAGAAGAAAATCTCTTTATCCTGCCGTTTTTGACTTTAAGATAATTTGGAATTTTTCCTGCTTTTCAGCAGACGGGTGTTTTTATCCGTCTGCTGTTTTTTTATTTTTTCAAAAACTTTTTCAGAATTGCATGTTCTGATGCAAATTTTTCCCAATTTCTGACCCCCGTCTGAAAGGAGGTTTTCGATGATGAATGGAAAAAATAAGTCCAAAACGGAAATGGTCATTGATGGGCTTGAACAACTCGCTTTCGGAAAAGTCAATGATGCTGTCAGGCTCGTCTTTTCTGATGAAATGCCCTCTGTTCAGGTTCTCGGAAGAATGAACCTTTTCAATGTCTCCTCTATTAAACGTGTCAAGGGTGGTGGTGTTGAGGTGCAATTTTTCGACCGCCAAAAGGCTCTCGAACGGTTGTATGATTACGCTTGCAATGGTAAAAACTCTCAAACCGCTGAAAGTCTTCTCGAAGCACTCGCCGGAGCTGGTGAAGATGGAATTTAGTTCTTTCTCTTCTAAACAGCTTTCTGTTCTCCGCTGGTGGATGCTCCCTCAATATCAAAATTATGATGCTATTATCTGTGATGGTGCTGTCAGAAGCGGAAAAACGCTCTCCCTTTCGCTCGGCTTTGTTATGTGGGGAATGGTCAAATTCCACCGGCAAAGTTTCGCCCTCTGCGGTAAAACTGTTACTTCCCTTGAAAGAAATGTGGTTCGTCCTCTTGTTTCCGTTCTCAAAGATTCTGGTTTTCAGGTCAAAGAACTCCTTAGCAAACACTGCATTGATGTGACCGCTTATGGTCACGTCAACCGCTTCTATTTGTTCGGCGGTCGGGATGAAGGCTCGGCTTCCCTCATTCAGGGTATGACGCTTGCGGGTGTACTCCTTGATGAGGTTGCTCTTATGCCTCGCTCCTTCGTGGAACAGGCTATGGCTCGATGTTCTGTGAAGGGAGCGAAATTCTGGTTCAGCTGTAATCCTGAGCACCCTTATCACTGGTTCTATCAAGAATGGATTTGCAAGGCTCATGAAAAATGCGCTCTCTATCTTCATTTTACTATGCAGGATAACCCTTCTCTTTCAAAAGATGTCATTCAACGCTATGAAAGACTTTACAGCGGTGTTTTCTATGAACGGTTCGTGCTCGGTAAATGGACGGTTTCAGAGGGGATTATTTATCCTATGTTCGACAAAAATAAACACGTGGTTTCTCAACTGCCCGAAAATTTTTCAAGATATGTCGCTTCCTGCGACTACGGCACTATGAATCCTACTTCTGTGGGCGTGTGGGGGCTTTCTGACAACATCTGGTATCGAATCTGTGAATACTATTATGATGCACGAAAAGAGGGCAATCCTCGCACGGATGAACAACATTATTCCCATGTTCATCAGATGCTGAAACAATATCCTGTTGAGTATATTGTTGCTGACCCCTCTGCTGCCAGCTTTATTGCCTGCATTACGGCTCATCATCAGTACCGTGTTGTCAAGGCGAAAAATGATGTGCTTGATGGTATCCGCCGTGTTTGTGATGCGCTTCAATCTGATAAACTCCGCTTTTCGGATTCCTGCAAAGATATTATCCGTGAGTTTTCTCAATATTGCTGGAATTTCAATACCGGCGGTGATGTCCCTAAAAAAGAATTTGACCACGCTATGGATGATATGCGCTATTTCGTGAGTACTGTTCTTTACGGGGCGCAAGATTATGATTTTACTGCTCTTAGTGTCGGGAGGTGATTTTTTATGTGGTTCGGAAAAAAGAAAAAGACTGAAAATGTTCCGGTGACGGTGGCTCAGACTGCCGGAAGATTCCCTTCTCAAATGTTCGCTACGGATATTTATTCCTATGAACTATTTGAAAAAGTCCGGCGGTGCGTTCCACTTATTGATGCCGCTATTTCTAAAATCGTCCGGCTTATCGGCTCTTTTCATGTCGAGTGCGATAACCGAAACGCTCAAAAATTGATTGACAGCTTTTTCAAAAATGTTCCGGTCGGTCTGACTGGAAATTCAATTTACAGCTTTATTGACACGTACCTTGACAGTCTTCTTGTCTACGGGAACGCTGTCGGGGAAATCGTTCTCGATAAAAAAGGCTCTGCTGTTCTTGGTCTCTGGAATGGAAAAATTACGGATGTCGGGGTCAGGGCTGGGGATTCTCCGCTTCAACGGCAATTTTTCGTCAGACAAAATCAGGAGGCTGTTCCTCTCTCTCATCCTGAAAGAATCCTCTTTTCTGCTCTTAAACCGCCGGACGGGGAAATTTATGGCGTTTCCCTTTTGCAGGGACTTCCTGCTTTTGCTGGTATTCTTATGAAAATTTATGAGTGTGTCGGGCAAAATTTCGAACGTGCCGGAAATATCCGCTATGCAGTCACATATCTGCCTAGCAATGACCCCTCAGAGCTTGCTTATGCCAACGAAAGGGCGAAACTTATCGCTGACGAATGGAGCAAGGGCATGAAGGCTTCTCAACATGGCGAAATCCGTGACTTCGTTTCCGTCGGGGATGTGCAAATTAAAGTCATCGGTGCAGAGGGTTCTATGCCAGATACTGAAATTCCTGTCAGACAACTCCTCGAACAGATGCTTGCTAAATTGTCTGTTCCCCCTTTCCTGCTTGGGTTAAGCTGGTCTTCCACTGAAAGAATGTCTGCTCAACAGGCGGATATTCTCACTTCTGAACTTGAATATTACCGCAGAATTCTCGAACCGGTCATTTCTCAAATTGCTGAAATGTTCCTCCGGCTCGCTGGATATCCTGAAGATATTCGGATTGTCTGGGATAATATCAATCTTCAAGATGAGGTCGAACTCGCTCAGGCTCGGCTTTATCGTGCGCAGGCTATCGAAATTGAACAGAGAACCGGAATTTTTAACGGTTAATTATCAAATGGAGGTATTTTTTATGTATCATCAGGTAAAACTTGAAAAAGGTATGTATCATCTTTCTGGTAAAAGCTTCTTGCAGGCTCTCGAAGAGGCTGACCCCTCTAAACAGTATGGCAGTACTCCGCTTGCCCGTCTGGATGCTTACGAAAGACAATTGAAACGCTTCGATATTCGTGTCAGTGGCGGAAACTGCGACAGAGTTGAGAAATTTTTTACCACTACTGAAAGTGCTGTCCTTTTCCCTGAATTCGTCCGCCGTTCTATTGTGCAGGGGATGGAAGAAGCTATCCTTGACGATATGACTGCTGTGGTTTCAAAATGTGAATCTAATCGCTATCAGGGTTGTGTTCTCAATGAAACTTCTGCATATGCTACTACTAGTGAAGGAAATGTCATGCCCATTTCTGCTATTCAGGAAAGTTCTACTGTTGTTTCCCTTTATAAGTTCGGACGCAATATCACCGCTTCTTATGAGGCTGTCAGACAACAGAGAATTGATGTTTTCGCTCTCATGCTTCGCAGAGTCGGAAAGGAACTGGCTGATTCTATCGTCAGCAATGCCGTTTCTGTTTTGATTACCGGAGTTACTCCTATTCCGAAAACAGGCGAAACGCTTGCTTATGCTGACCTTGCTAAACTTTATGGCAGTTTCGGCAGTTTCCAGATGAAAGCTGTTATGGCTTCTCCGGCGGTCATGGCTCAAATTCTTGTCATGTCTCAGATGCAGAAAGCTTCTTCCGAAGATGTCACCGAAATTCGCCTTCCCTTCGGTTCGAAACTTATTAATTGCCCTCAGCTTGGCAATTCTACTATTATCGGACTTGATACCGATTTTGCCCTCGAACAAATCCGCAGTAGTGATGTCGTTCTTGAAACTGACAAACTTATCAATTGTCAGCTCGATTCTATCGGCGTTTCTGTTAATGTCGGCTTCCGTGTGCTCATGCCTGATGCTGTCAAGGTTCTGAGTGTGTAATTTTATGGGGAGAGTTTTTCTCCCCTCTCTCTTCTTGAAAGGAGTGCTGTTTTTATGAACGAACTCGAAAAAGTCAACCAGTTTACTAAAAAAGAACTTTCCGAAGATGAGGTTTTTCTCTTTGATGCTGTTCTTTGTGACAACGACATTGACAGAGATTATGAATGCTTCTCTGATATGGCTCTTTCTCAACTGCAAGCCCTCTTTATCGGGAAAACTGGAATTTTTGACCATGATTTACGCTCCAACAGTCAGACAGCCAGAATCTATGATACCGAAATCGTCAGGGATGATTCTAAATTCACTAAGGACGGCAGACCTTATATTTATCTGAAAGCTCATGCCTATATGGTTCGGACGGATGATAATTCCAGCCTTATCCGTGAGATTGAGGGCGGTATTAAAAAGGAAATCAGTATCTCTTGCAGTGTCAGAAAACGTATCTGCTCTATCTGCGGTTCTGAGGGCTTCTGTGGTCATACTGTCGGTGATGTGTATGACGGTATCCTGTGCCATAAAATTCTTGATGATGTTCAAGATGCCTACGAATGGAGCTTTGTCACCGTTCCGGCTCAAGTTCGTGCTGGTGTTACCAAACAATTTGATAATTCCTTTGAACCGGTTACAACTGAAATAGATTCCGTTCTTCATGATGTTGAAATGATGCTCCGGAAAGATGTGCTCTCCCTTTGCGGTCGCTCTTCTCCTGTCTCTAAGGCTCTGCGACTGGCTTCTGAAAAAATGAATGTCCGTGAACTCATGGCTTTCCGTGAGGAGTTAATGGCTGAACAGGCTCTTGAACCCGTTGTGCAAATCGCTGGCGGTGACTTCCTTACTGACGACTTTCAGCAGAAATGCTCTCAAAGGAGTGATTTTTCATGAGGCTTGAAACGGTTCACTGCCTTTTTACCCTTTTCTCCGGTGAGGAGGATTCCCATGCTTTCGCCCCTCTCATTTCTTCCGCTGTTCAAGAAGTCACTCAGCAACTCCGCAGTGATGCTGATTCCTCTGACGTGAGACTGTGCTATCTCGCCGCTGCGATTGCTAATGTGCGATATGCTCAAATTACCAGCTCTAAAAATTATCCCCTCGCTACGTTCGCCGGAAATGTCGCTCGTGCTTCCGACGGCGAACAACGATTTTCTTTCGCTGAACGGCTTGTGAAAGATTATCAGTGGCTTTGCGGTGATTTGCTCAAAAACCGTGATTTCGCTTTCCTCTCTGTCGGGGGTGGCAGTTGTGAATGAAATCTGTGACATTGTTTTACAGGCTGTCAAGGGGGATGACCTTCGTGAGGTCTATCCCTCGTTCGATGCTGTGCCTGTCGTTAAAAAATCTCCTCGCTTCTTTACTGTGGTCGGGCTGGAAAAAATTCAGACTCAATCTGTTATTCCTGATTCACAAGACGGTGTTATTCCTTTTACTGCCGTTTTCCGCATTTCTGTTCTCGCTGATTTCCAACGTCCTCTCAACCTTTCAGAGGATTTTCTCTTTCAGGTCATTTTTCCCCGTGTGAAATCCGTCGGCGGTGTTCTTTGTGAAATTCTCCCCCCCTTTGCGGATAATCGACTGCAAAAAACTGTCACTGCTGGTCTTTTTTCCTTCCGTGGCTTCTATTCTCAGGAGGTGGATTCATGAGCGTTACTATCCAGCAAGTCAATTCTTTTCCTGTTACTATCGGGACAATTACACTGTATCTCTCCGCTTATCAGGTCTCGGGTGGTTGTCAACTCCGTGAACAGGGGACGGCGGACGGCACTTCTGCTGTCGCTTCGTTCTGGTCAAAAGGTGCTCAAATTTCCCTCTCTGGTCAGCTCGCTCAAAATCCTGAAAATGCGATTCTCGCCCTTGATGCCCTTGCTCGCTCCCATGTCGGGATTTCTTTTCAGATTGGGGATGTCTCTTGTCAAAATGCCGTTCTCGTTCAATATTCCGTGCAAAATGATTCTGATGCTATCTCCGTTTCGCTGACGTTTTATTGCCCGTCTGCGCTCGTTCCGGTGGTGAGTTCGTCGTGAGTTTTGTTCTTAAATCCTATTACCATGAAATCGCTTACCCTGAAACCGTCTGCACGGCGGTTTCCCTCGAAAAAGAAATTTATTCTCCTCTCGCTTCCATGTCGGCGGTGTTCCTCTCTACTCAAAATTATCAGGGCATTTCCAGAGTTGAACTCTATTTTCAGGAAAAGCTCATCTTTCGGGGGTTCTGCCACAAAATGGAGAAATTTTCTCAGAACGGACGGGAATTTTTCAAAATTTCCGCTCATAGCTTTTCTTCCGTTCTTACTCAAAATCAGGTAGAAAAAGGTCTTCACTCTAATGTTACACTCTCCAATCTTGTCTATGATTATTCCTTTCCGTGGGTGACGTGCGAAAATAATGCTACTACTGGTTATATCTTCGTCAAAGATGGAAGTCTTTGGGACAGTATCGTCAGTTTCGGCTATAAAATTACTTTTCATCATCCTTTTGTTATCAATAATGAAGTCCGGATTTCTCCGCCCTCTCAGGACTGGGATTCTTATTCCGTCAATTCCAGTCTCGTCCTCTCACAAGGCTCTTTTTTCGATTCTTCCAAACTCGTCAGTCATTTCCACATGGAGGGACTCGATGAGACACCTAATGCCTACCAAAGACAAAATCTGCCATCCATTACTGCTAATATCATCCGTCACAAACAAATTCCTTTCGACAGAGAGTTTCTCCATGACCCCGATTCCGCCCTTGTCTTCCGGTGTCTCCATTCCCTCAGAGGATATCAGGGGAAATTCTTCTCCTATTCCGGCTTTCAGGGGGAGGAACTCGGTGAGCGAATTTCTGTCGGTAACTTCCTCAATGATGCGGTTATCTGTGATATTAAAGTCACCTATGGGGCGAATGGACTTGTGACTAAAATTCGCTGTTATCAGGATGGTTTCTATTCTTGCTAATATCAAAAAATTCCCCTGCTCTAATCAGAACAGGGGAAATATTTTTATTCTGTTTTGTGCTATCAGCCAATTACTCTTACACGGATTACTCCGTCAATTGCCTTGTTGGCTTCTGCATCTGCATCACCTGCAAGAATGGTATATGCATAGCCTTTCTTTGCGCCTGTTGCAAGGACTGTGCCTTTCAACTCTACGCCCTCTTTATGCAGTACACATACTTTCTTGTCTGCGTCTGCGGATACGTTCGGGAAGTTTACAGAGTTCTTGATATTGCCGTTTTCGATGTAGTCAATCAATTCGTCAGCTGCCATCATTGCACAATTGTCCTCGGATTCCTCTGTGGATGCACCAAGATGAGGAATTGCTACTACTCCATCCATTTTCACGGTCTTTGCGTTCGGGAAGTCGGTCACATATGCGGATACCTTGCCGGATGCAATCGCTTTTTCAAGGTCTTCGTCATTGACCAGCTCGCCTCTTGCAAAGTTCAACACCTTCACGCCGTCTTTGCACTGTGCAAATACATCTGCATTGAAAAAGCCCTTTGTGTCTGCGTTGCACGGTACATGGAGGGTGATATAATCAGCAGTTGCATAGATTTCTTCCTTGGTTGCAACAATTGTTACAACGTCCTTGATTTCTGCGGCTGCGGATTCGCTCAAGAAGGGGTCTGTTCCAATGACTTTCATTCCTAATGCTGCGGCTGCTACTGCCACTTTACGACCAATTGCACCTAAGCCAATGATTCCCAATGTCTTACCAGTGATTTCATTACCACCAAACTGAGACTTGCCCTTTTCTACCTGCTGGGGTACGGTCTTTTCTTCGGTGTCAGTCAAATTGGATGCCCATGCCACACCTGCGGTCACTTTACGGCTGGACAGGAATAATCCTGCTAATACCAGTTCTTTTACTGCGTTTGCATTTGCTCCGGGGGTGTTGAATACCACAATTCCCTGCTCTGCACACTTCTCAACGGGGATGTTGTTTGTGCCTGCGCCGGCTCTGCCAATTGCTAACAGGTCTGCACCAAATTCAAAATCGTGCATTACTGCGGAACGCACCATAATGCCTGTCGGGTTCTCTACAGAATCACCAACAGTATATTTTGTGGTATCAAATTTATCTGTGCCACACTTTGCAATTTTGTTTAATGTCAAAATATTGTACATGGGTTTTTCCTCCTTTTATATAAGCAGAGGCAAGAAGCAAGACTTCTTACCTCTGATATTTTAGCATACTGAAATTACTTCTTATTGTTCTTTTCAAATTCAGCCATGAATGCAACCAGCTTTTCTACACCTTCAATCGGCATAGCATTGTAAATGGATGCTCTCATTCCGCCTACGGTTCTGTGTCCCTTCAGGTTCTCAAAGCCTGCTGCCTTTGCTTCTGCAACAAACTTTGCATCAAGGTCAGCGTCACCTGTTACGAACGGTACATTCATGATAGAACGGTCTTCTGGTACAACTGTACCCTTGAACAATTCGCTCTGGTCGAGGAAGTTGTACAGAATTGCTGCCTTCTTCTCGTTGTGAGCCTTCATGCCTTCCAGTCCGCCCATCTTCTTAATCCACTTGAATACCTTACCACAGATATAAATACCGTAGCAGGGAGGTGTATTGTACAGAGACTTTGCATCTGCCTGAATCTTCCAGTCCATCATGGTGGGGGTCTGCTTGAATGCAGGTCCGTCTGCAATGAGGTCTTCACGGACAATCACAATCTGCACACCGGAAGGACCTACGTTTTTCTGTACACCGCCATATACTACACCATACTGAGAAACATCAATCGGCTCGGACAGGAAACAGCTGGAAACGTCAGATACCAAAATATGTCCCTTTGTGTTCGGAAGCTTCTTGTACTTTGTACCATAAATTGTGTTGTTTTCGCAGATGTATACATAGTCTGCATCTTCGGGAATGTCGAGGTCGGAACAATCCGGAATGTAGGAGAATGTCTTGTCAGCAGAAGATGCAACCTTGACTACTTCACCATACTTTTCAGCTTCGGCTGCTGCCTTCTTTGCCCACTGACCTGTGATAATATATGCAGCCTTGCCATTCTTCATGAGGTTCATCGGAACTTCTGCAAATACCAGAGATGCACCGCCCTGCTGGAAAATCACCTTGTAATTGTCCGGAATGCCCATCAGCTCACGCAAATCTGCTTCTGCTTCATCAATAATCTGCTGGAACATCTTGGAACGGTGAGACATTTCCATTACGGACATGCCACAGCCACGGTAATCCATCATTTCTTCTGCGGCTTCCTGCAATACTTCTTCCGGCAGAACGGCTGGCCCTGCACTAAAATTATAAACTCTGCTCATTAGTAAATTATACCTCCATTTCGTTTGTGAGGGGAATCAGCTGGAACATATTCTATTTTCCCTGTCATCCCCGACAATGTTAATTATACAATGTTTTTCCTGACAAGTCAAGAAGTTCTGCTAAATTCACAGGGATTTCACCAATATTTTGTAAAAATTGCTGTAAACGGACAAGTGTTTTTTGGTGAAAGACACAACAAACTTTGATATTTTTATCACAATCATGTTATTTTTTTAACAAAGTTTTTGAAACAGGAAAGGATTGTTGAAAAGTGACCGGATTTGTGAAAAATCGCCTATTTTTCATGGGGAGATTTGCCAATTTTCTGAAAAATCCGAAAAAATGAAAAAAAAGCTTGACAGATGCAAAAAGATGGGTTATAATAGTAGGGTATAAGAGTGTACTACTCTAGTTGAATCATACCGGTACTGCTTGCGGTTTCCGGCGAATTGAGAGGAGGAGAGCCAATGAAAAGAACATATCAGCCGAAGAAGCTTCACAGAAAGAAGGAGCATGGCTTCATGAAGAGAATGTCCGACAGAAACGGCAGAAAGGTTTTAGCTCGCAGGAGAGCAAAGGGCAGAAAGAGACTTTCCCATTGACGAGTCAGACCACAAATCATGAATTTGTGGTCTTTTTGTTTTATCGCCAGAGTTTGAGAGGTGCAAGGGTATGTTATATACGGAGGTTCTGAACAAGAACAAGGATTTTCAATTGTGCTATCACAAGGGGAAATGCGTAGTATCTCAAAATGTAATTATCTATGCCAAAAAGAACCGTCTGGCGGTGAATCGTGTGGGAATTACAACTGGAAAGAAATTAGGGAACGCTGTCTGCCGGAGTCGGGCGAGAAGGCTCATCCGACAGGCCTGGCGTGAAAATGAAATTGATGCTCCTATCGGATTGGATATTGTCATTGTGGCAAGACCACACCTGCTGGAAGTCAAATCTGGTGTATTGAGCCGTTATCTCCGGAAATACGGAATTCCGGCTTTGCAACAAATTTATTCCGGTGAGGAACTCAAATATTCCGGCGGAGCGTGATTCACATTGAAATTCGTGTTCGTTTTTCTGATAAAATTTTATCGGAAATTGATTTCGCCTTTGTTTCCGCCCTGCTGTCGGTATTATCCGACTTGTTCGGCGTATGCTTTGCAGGCAGTGGAACGGTTCGGGGCTTTCAAGGGGCTTTTTCTGGCGGTTTCCAGAGTTCTGCGGTGTCATCCGTGGGCTCGGGGCGGAATTGATGAAGTACCAGAGGAATTTCCATGGAAAAAGATTGATTTTTTTCGTATTAAATCGAAAAGGTCATGAAGATATTATAGATAGATATATGATTATTACCAATAATAAGGAATGAGGTAGCAAATTTGGGTCTTTTATCAAATATTATTGCCATTCCGCTGGGGTTTATTATGAAACTCATTTATGCAGGGGTGGGAAACTACGGGATTGCCATTATCTTGTTTACGCTTTTCACAAGGTTGATTCTGCTTCCGGTTTCTTACAAACAGCAGAAGAATTCTGCACGTTTGCAGTTAATCAATCCGAAATTAGCGAAATTGCGTGAAAAGTATAAAGACCAGCCCGAAAAATTACAGCTGGAAACAACAAAGTTATATCAGGATGAAAATATCAATCCGTATTCTTCCTGTCTAACTTCGTTCATTCCGCTGATTCTGCTGTGGGGTGTGCTGGCGGTCGTCTATAAGCCTATGACTTATATTCTTGGCTATGATGAAGCCGTGATTCAGGAGGCGAAATCTATTGTGATTTCTATTTCTGATGACCCGCAGGCTACTACGAAATCTCTCAATAAGAATAGTATGCGTGAGGAATTGCTCATCATGGACAGGCTTTTACAGAATCCGGAAGCTTTCTCCGCTTGCATTCAGGATGGAAGAATTGAATTCGTGGAAGATGGTGAGGAAGAATCTGTTCAGAAACTTTCTGCTATTACTGAGGTGAATTTCGTTCCTGAGGTTCAGGAGTTCGCTTCTACCTTTACTATTGGCGGTACAAATCTGAGCGAAACTCCCAGCACCAAGCCTAGTGAGAATTCTTCTGTGTTCCTGTTCCTGTTGCCTATTTTGTCCGGTCTGATGCAACTCATTCTGACAATCTATATGCAACGGATGCAGAAAAAGAAAAATCCTGATATGCCTGATATGGGCGGTATGAATATTATGCTTTATGGTATGCCACTTTTCTCTGTGTGGCTGGCATTTACTGTTCCGGCTGGTGTTGGTTTTTACTGGCTTTGTTCTGCGGTGTTCTCGTTCATTCAGACTGTTGCTCTGTATGCGTGGTTCAATGATGAGAGAGTCGAGAAAATCGGGGAAATTGAACGTGAAAAGGCTAAACAGCAAAAACGCCGTCCTTCTATGATGCAGATGATGCTTGAACAACAAGAGGAAATGATGAGACAGCAAAACGGCGGTTCTCCTGCGAAACTCTCCGGAGGTCCTGCGAATCGTGTCCGCTATTCCGATGATGACGGTGAACGGAAACTTTCACGCTCCGAAATGGAAGAGTATAATACTGCTGTTATCCGTGAAGCTAGAAGACGTATGGCTGAAAAATATGGCGAAACAGAGGAAAATTCTGCTCCGCCTGCAAATAATAAGAAAAAGAAGAAATGAGGTAGTACAATGACTAAAAGTCAGACTTTTACGGCGAAAACTGTTGAAGATGCAAAGGCTCTCGCCGGTAAAACATGGGGTGTTCCCGTTTCAGAAATTACTTTCGAAGTCCTTGAAGAGCCGAAACGTGGAATTTTGGGTGTGTTCGGAAAAGGTGATGCTAAAGTAAAGGCTACATATACTTCACCTGAAAAGGTTCAGGAAGTCGCTGAGCC
>DGHF01000139.1 GCA_002392545.1 Ruminococcus sp. UBA3855 | reverse complement strand
CCGACTGTTCCGCAACAGGAAATACAACAGCGGATTCAGGCAGGGAAAAAGGTGCTTTTGCGTGGAAAAGTACAATTCACCAGCGAACAAGGGGAAACATTTGTCATTGATGGGAAAAACGTTGTCAGTGCAGACAGCGGAGAATCTGAAATTTACCGCTGTACTTCTGAGGGATACAAAAAGCCCTTAGTGGCGAGAATTCTGAAATCTGTCACGCCGAGGGACAGCGTTGTCAAGCGGAAAAGCCGTGAAAAGGTGCTGGAATTTTTAATCCGTGTCAGTCATGAAGTAGATGCTCATATATTGCCGTTGTGGGGGTATGGAACAGTCAACATTGACGGGCAGGATTATTATGCAGAGGTGTACCCATTCTGCGAAGGCGGAGACTTGGGAAGACAGCAGGGAAAAATCCCTTACAATATATTATGCAAGAAAGTAATTCCGGCTGTCAATGAAGCCTTGCACAGATTCCATGAATCCGGATTTGTTCACAGAGATGTCAAGCCCGATAATTTATATTGGTATGAAGGGGAAGTGGTTCTTGGTGATTTCGGCATTACCTGTTCATTGCGTGGGGACGAATTCACGATTGACAAGACCAAAACCGGAACGCTTGGCTACTATGCACCGGAGCTGATGCTCAATGAAATTGTACCCGCATCGGATTATTATTCATTTGGTCAGACTCTCTGGACACTGTACAAAGGTCACATGATGTATTCTGATTTGCTCCGTCATTACAGCCGGATGGGTGTGGACGAACAGAGAGCCAGAATCAACCATGCCATGATGAGCAACACCTACTATGAATTAGACGAAATCCGCAGGGAAGACAGCTTTTTTGAAGTGCTGATTCGTGGGTTACTGCAATATGACATTATTCAGCGTTTCCAGTATGAAAAAGTGAAACGCTGGCTTGCAGGAGATAAGGCACTGGCGCACGAAATCGGAAATTATCAGGATGCAAAAATTTTCACAAGGGCACTGAAGATTTTCGGGAAAGAATGCTGGGAGTCAGAAGAAGTTGCAGAATTGCTTTGCACAAAAAAAAATTGGTCAATGGCAAGGGAATTGCTTTACAGCGGATACATCAAGGACTTTTTCTCCTCACAGAGTGCGGAATTTGAAACCACACGTTTTCTGGATGACGTGATGAAACGCTATGCCGTGGGAAAAGACGAAAAACAGACCCCTTTTCTGAATGATGTCGGACTTGCAAAAGCCATTATGCGGCTGAATCATTATCAATGGTTCGGGTGGGAAGGAATGAAATTTCGGAATATCAAGGAATTAGGCGAAGCGGTTCACAAAATGATGCAAAAAAGCAAAATGACAAAGACAGTGGACAGGTTTCTTGCATCACGGATTATGCTTGAATGGTACGAACATCAGCCCAATCAGGAAAAAAGCGAACTGAAAGCCCTGAAACGCTTGACGGAACTTTCACAGGACAGCTTGCACGGCTTGAAAATTGCTTGCAGTTGGCTGAAAGAATTCCGGCTTTCGGAAGGGGAAACTTCTCATTTTTGCGGATGCCACAATGTCAACCAGCTGGCAGATTATTTTCTGAGAGACAAAAATAAAATCTATTGCCTGACAACGAGGAATGTCAGCATTGTAGAGGACTATGAGTTTTTCGGAATTCTCTGCATGTGGGGGTATTATGAATCAGTTGACCAGTTTTACCGCTTATGGAAAGGCGATGTTTCCAAGCGTTTTGAATTGCTGTATGAATTCCTTGAAAAATATTCTGATGAAGAGCGCAAAAAGAAAGTTCGTCAGCATTACCATGATTACGGGCCTATGTCCTATTTATATTGGTTACAGCAAAATTTAGGACTTTATCATTATCGGGGAGCACGTTGCAACGAAATCAAGAAAAAGATTGAAAACGCACACCTTGACGAGACACAAAATATTCAACAGCAGAGACGTTATTTCTGGGAGCTGGAAGGGCTGGTGGCGGAATTCCAGTCCTATAACAAAACTAATATTTTTATGGTGCATATTGGCTTGATGAATCCGTCAATGTCAGACTGCATTTATTCGGAGCATTCCGGTGCAACATGGGGATTGAATTTTCTGGGCAGGAAAGTGCCGATTGGGTATCTGGCGTATCTGGAATTGCAGGAAGGGGCGTGAAACAGGATGAAATCAAGTGCTTATATCAGTCTTGCAGAGGAATATGCATCTGTGTCCAGTGAAACAAAGGAAATTTTTGATGAATTGCAGAAAGGCTATGAAAACACCGTCATTTCCAGTCCGTTTTATCAAAAAAGCGGAAAGGGTGAAATTTTCGAAAGAATTTTTCTGGTGATACTATTGTCAGCGATATTTGTATTTTCGGACAGAATCCAGCTTTTATATAATTTTGTACTGGATTGGCAGACATCCGGATATTTATTGGAATTGACATTGATTGGTGTAGTGCTGTTGGCACTGTATGAAATTTTTGCAATTTTCAGGCTGTTTTACAGCAGGTCGATGGAACAGTACGGAAAGCGCATTACAGACCTCAGGAAAGAAACGGAAGAGCGGATTAAGAAGATGGAAAACGAACATTTTCTGATGGATGCCGTTTCCATGCTTATCAAGGGGAAGAAAATTGTAGAGGAAAATCCGAATGACATCGGGGCGAAAATTGCCTCTCTCCGCAAAGAAATGGGAATATCTGCACAGCAGTCCTGCACACTTGATAAAGTTTCCAGAATCCTGATGACATTGGTGCTGTATTTAGTGGGCTTTGTGGTGTTTTATCTGCATGAAAACGAATGGAGTAGTTTTTCAGAAAATGCTGTTTTCTGGATAGGAATGCTTGGCTTTTATTACATGTTTGCAATAGACCTGATTATCATTAAAATGGGGAAATACATGGGAAAATGGATGCGTCCGGTTGGCTGTTTGATGGTAGTGATATATGGGTCATTTCTTTGGCTGACAGCATGTCAGCACTACGAAGAAAGAGCAATTTCATTAGAACAGATACCAGAAAGTGTTGCTGTATTTCTGACAAAGGGGAATATTATTGTCATTTTTCAGGTATTCGGAATGCTGGTCAGTGTTTTATTCGGGGATTATCTTGGCATGAAGACAAAATGGGAAGATGATTGTTTTGAACTGACCATGAGTTACGGAATTGACAAGTCGAAAAACAGAAAATCCGTGATTTTCCGTTCATTGCTGATGGTGATATTTTTTTCCATTACTTGCAAAGCCTGCAAAATTCCTTCTGAACAGGAAATGTTGATTTTTATGGCGTTCATGTGGTGGGTGACAATTCCATTAGTGAAACCATTCGGTTCAACCCTGTATCAATACTATGGAAGAGTGAAATGCATCGGCATGGAAATTACATTATTTGGCATATTGGTAGCATATTACATGTGTCAGTTTGGAACACTGGAAATACAAGAACTAATTACATTAGGAATTTTCTTTGCTTTTTATCTGCTTTTATGTGTCATTGTCTATGTGATGAATTTGTTCACACCGATTTTCTTTTTCCTCAGTCCATTCATATAAAATAAAAAAGGCGGGAAGGATGAAACATCTTTCCCGTTCTGATAATATCCCATGATTCAGGCATTCCGTTTTTTGTGGATACTGTCTTCGCTGATTTTGATTAAATTCAGCAGGGAAGAAGAATATTCCGGATATGTCTGGGACAAAATAGCAGTAGTGAGATATAATACCTCTGAATCCTTGACACAGTCATTTTCTCCGATAGGAATTCCGCTGGATGCTGCCTTGATGTTGGCTTCATTCATACTGACAATGGCACTGGCATCATCATTGGCGACAACCTTCGGAACGGAGAATAATTTCTGGTCATTGTGGGGGTTGGCATTGTAGACAATGCGGAACAGCTTATAAACGTTCAGCATCAGATAAGAGGAAATTTCCTTGATGAGCGTAATACTGTTTGCTTTCTGAGCGAGGGAAAAAAGCAGACTGATGGAATTATTGATAATTTTTCGGTTGAAAGCGACCACCTCAGGGCTGGGCATACTGTTGTTTCCGTCATCATCCGGAATATCCTCAATGGAAATTGTTTTCCCTTCCGGTTCGGGGGTACGACCAAGCAGGTAATCACATGACACATTATAGTAGTCAGCAATTTTCACCAAAAAATCCAGACCACATTCACGGATACCTTTTTCATAGTGGGAAAGCAGAGCCTGAGAAATGCCAAGGTCAGCCGCTGCCTGTTTCTGGCTGATTTGCCGTTCCTTCCTTTGAAGGGCGATAATCCGAGGAAAATCAGAGTTCATAATTCAAAAAGCTCCTTTCTTGAATTTATCAGAATACAGCGATAGATAATTTAAATTCATTTTACTCTACTATATATTATACAGCAAATTATACTATTTGTAAAGTGTGGGTTTTGTGGAAATATGACCTTGTTTTTTCAGTAAATTTGTATAAAAAAGCAACAAAGACAAAAAACGTACATGTTTTTTGTGAATTTTTTCGAAAATATTGCAGTGGGTTGAATTCACTGGACAGGAGGAAGTTATTTTATGAGAGCATATCATATCAGTTTATTCCGTCATGGGCGCACAAGAGCCAATGATGAAGGCATTTACATTGGAAATACAGATTATCCGCTGACAGATATGGGCTGTGCGGAACTGGCTGGAAAACTTGACCAGTACGAATACCCAAGGGTACAGCGTGTATACAGCAGTCCTCTGTCACGCTGTACAGAGACGGCGGAAATTTTGTTTCCGGATGTACCAATGTACATTTCTCCCGATTTGAGGGAACTGAATTTCGGTATTTTTGAGGGAAAATCGGCATTGGAACTGGTCGGAAGAGAGGACTACAGAACATGGCTGAAAGGCGGTTCGCCCGAAATCAGACCGCCGGAGGGAGAGAGCGCAGAGGAACTCTGCATTCGTTCTTACAAGGCAATCAATACCATTTTGCTTGACATGATGGAAAATGATTTTGCACATTGTGCAGTGATTACCCATGCCGGAGTTATCAGCAATTTACTGGCATGTTTCGGACTTCCGAAATATCCGGCAACACAGCTACATAGCGAAGCAGGGGAAGGATTCGAAATACTCCTGACAGCGCAGATGTGGCAACGTTCACAGGCTTTTGAAATACTGGGGATGACACCATATTCCAGAAACTGAATTTCTGATGAAAGGATGAATCAGCGTGTTTTTTCGTGAACTGCATGAATTTTCCCGAAACTCCTTGAAAGGTCATTATTCCGGAGCATTCCGGACGGCTTTATTGTGTCCGTTCATGGAACTGATAACAGGCATTGTGCCCCTGATATTGGGAGCGGTTTTAATTGCGAGAGGGACAATGACCCCGAAAGGAATTTTAATGGGCAGTCATGCCATGTGGGCATTATTCGGCGTATTATGGGGGATTTTGAGCTTTTCCATATTATTGCCGATACGTTGCGGAGTGGGGAGCTGGTTCACGGCACTGCTGGGAATGGAGAAGCAGAAACGGAAGTATTTCGCTACAGCAGGGGAATTTTTTCACGCAGTATATTTTTTCGGAATGGTTTCATTTATGAAATGGCTGTTGCTGACACCTGCATCCGTTGCCGGAATACTGGCATATTTCGCTTTTCAAAAGAGCATTGCAGTGACAGAGAGCGGAATATTATTATTTGGTGCGGTACAGGCAGTGACAGTTTTCATCTGGACAATATTATTTTGTATCCGTTTTACAGTGGGATTATCGGCAGTACCGTTTTTATATTTGGAAAATCCTGAAATATCGGTATTTCATGCGGTAAAGCAGTCTGAACGAATGCTTGCAGGGCATCACGGAAAATTATTTTTGCTGATACTGCGATATGTGCCGATAATGCTCCCCATTGTCACGATTCCTTTCGTATTGCCGAATATCATGACCGATATAATTTTATTTCTGCAAATCCGTATGAAAGAATATGCACAGGAGGAATCAGTATGCCTGACCTAGTATTCATCATGAACCGTCCCGAACCTTGCAAAGCGGAAGTATTTCTCCGGAAAGACTGCGGAATTTCTCACAGGCAGTTGACAAAACTCCGCCACACGGAAAACGGCTTGACAGTCAACGGAAAATTATTGAAAACCATCGACACAGTGAAACAAGGGGACTGCATTCATGTGCATATGGTAGACAAAACGGAAATCATTCCCAATCCTGATTTAATTGTACCATTAGTATTTGAATCAGATGAAGCCCTGATATTTGATAAGCCGTCCGGAATGCCGGTTCATCCAAGCCAATGCCATCACACGGACACGCTGGGGAATGCGTTCACAGCCAAATATCCGAATCTGACATTCCGACCCGTTCACAGGCTGGATAATGACACATCGGGTTTGATATGTGTGGCGAAAAACGCCATATCCGCCCGAAGCCTCCCCGACCGTCTGCAAAAGAAATATATTGCCCTTGTTTCAGGAAATCCGCCGGATTCAGGGACAATTGATGCCCCTGTCGGACGTTGTGAAGATTCCATTATTGCAAGGCGCATCACCCCTGACGGAAAAAAGGCAGTCACCCATTTTCAGGTATTGCAGAGAGGCGAAAAATACACCCTTGTTTCGTTTCGACTGGAAACAGGGCGGACACATCAAATTCGGTTGCATATGTCACATATCGGCTGTCCGTTGGCAGGTGATTTTCTCTATGGCGGAGATATGGGCGATTTACAGCGTCATGCCCTGCACTGTGCCGAAATGGAATATACTGACCTTTCGGGAAATGTACATCAGATTCATTCACCGATTCCGGACGATATGCAAAAATGTTTTGTGCAAAGTGCCGGAATTTCCGAATTTTCAGAATAGGCTTGATTTTTGATGCATAATGTGATATGATAATCAAAGTAGTTTTGAAGATAATGAAAGGAGAGTGTTCCCATGGCAAACCATGACCCGAACACGGAAAATCATTCCCCTGAAGAAGCATTGGTTCAACTGGGAATGATGGTAACTGGAGCGGTACAGAAATTATCACAGGGAATATGGTTTTTGTTCAGGGGCATTTTCCGGATGTTGTGGTATATGCTCCGGCAGATAGGGCGGTTATTCCGTTTTATCAGGAAGTTATTCCGGCAGAGGGCGAACGAGCGCAGAAGAGCAAGAATTTCTGTGATGCACGACGTACATCAGGCGAGAAGAAACGGAAAAGCCCCGAATGCGTTTCAGATTGCAATGGGCTATCTGTTCAGTGAACACAGCCTGTTAAGAACCGGATTTAACTATATTTTACCAGCAGTTTCCATTATTTTTCTGGCAAGTGTCATTCATTACGGGACAGGTTTGCAATATGCCCTGAGTGTCTCTGTAGGTGGCGAAGAATTGGGAATTATCCGGAATGAAAACGAATTCCGGAACGCAGAAGAGGAAGTTTCCAAGCGCATTTCCATGACCGGACAGGATGTTGATGTGAATTTCTCTCCTGTTTATACATTGAGAGTGATTTCAGAGGAAGAAAAATATATCACAGCCCATGCTATTGCAGATAAGTTATTGATAAGTTCACATAATGAGCTGGTCAGTGCCTATGGAATTTATATTGACGGCGAATTCATCGGAGCGATTCAGGACAGGGACGACATTCAGAACCGGATTTCTGCTTTGCTGGATGAATACAAATCCACCCTTGACAAAAGCATCACAGAGGTGTATTGTGCCAAAGATATAGAATACCGTTCCGGCGTGTATCTGAAAGAAACTCTTGAAACTCCGGAAAATTTCATCAGTATTTTGCAGTCATCCGACAAAACAGATGTGCAGTATACAGTACAGGAAAATGAATCCCTCCAGAAAATTTCTGCAAAATATCACATGACTGTGGAAGAATTGCAGGAGCAAAACCCTGATGTTGAAGAAATCCCCGAAACTGGAACTGTCCTCAATATCCGAGCAAAAGAACGATATATGCCGATTGCATATTCCACCACAATGGAAGTCACAAGCTCCATCAATTACAGCAGTATCAAGGTACAAACCTCCTCCCTTCCGATTGGTACGGAAAAGGTCATTTCTGAGGGTATCCGTGGCGAACGTGTCACGCAGATGAAAATTACCTATGTTGACGGCGCAGAACAGAGCAGGGAAGTACTCAGCACCATTGTAACTAAAGAACCCATTCCGGAACAAATCGGGGTTGGGACGTATTTCGCACAGCCTGCAAGCGTGACAACCACGTTGGAAGGGAATGGAATGTTCGGATGGCCCGTCAATGGCGGACGTATCAGCGACCATTTCGGCGGTGAGCGAAATCACAAGGGGCTTGACATTGCCGCCCCGACTGGTACAGAAGTTTACGCCGCCGCAGCTGGAAAAGTCATCCGTGCCGGCTGGAATTCCGGCGGTTATGGAAATTATGTGATTATCGAACATGAAGACGGTTATCGGACATTATACGCTCACGGCAGTGAAGTAATTGCCGTAGAGGGGGAGGAAGTCGAAAAGGGGCAATTGATTTTATTAGTCGGTTCAACAGGCGATTCGACAGGTCCTCACTGCCATTTTGAGGTAAGAATCAATAATATCTGTGTCAATCCCGAGGATTATTTGAGAGTGAATGCAGATTGATACAAATAATCTCCTGAAAGCCGGAAGACTTTCAGGAGTGATTTTCCGTAGTTATGTAGTTGTTTCAATTACTATAGATGACATCAGCAACTGGTAGTTCGGTTGTGTCTGTTGGAAGTGGTTCAGTTGTGGTGATGCTATCTGTTACAGGTTGTTCAGTTGATGCATCCTCGGAAAAAAAGATACATGATTCATGGTATATGTTGCAAGTAATGCTAGCACAATAGAAAGTATCCTGCCAATAATACCCCCTCCTCTTAAGGGGGAGGCTGTTATTTTTTTTAAAACTGCCTTTCACTGAGATTATACCACATTTCCTAAAAAAGTCAAGATTTCCCACTATCAATAGTGAAAATTCACAAAAATGAACAAAGTTGTGCACAAAAATTTTATGAAAAATAACTTGACATTTCCGGAAAAGTATGCTAAAATATAGAAGGTACGGCGAAAGGCCGTTCAAATGATATGCGAAGAAACGGAAGGTTGCCGGCGGTATGTCGGGGAATTTCCGTGGAGTATGTCCGATTTTAAATTGGGCGACAAGGAATGTCAGCACGGTCAGTGCATCAGGAACAGCCATAGCTGATATGGGTAAATTTGTACTCATGAGGTGGCTAGCGGAGTTTTCTGCGGTTTTCTGGTATACTGCCTTTTCGTCCGGAATCTTTACCCAATGAAAGATTTCGGTTTTTGTTTACCCTGAAAGCCGTGACACACACGGAACAGGGGAAAGACTGAGTTCCTGAACAGAACGCCCTCCCCATTCAACCCCAAGGAGGCGAAAAAAATGGCAGCAAGCGAAAAAATCAGAATCAAAATCAAGGGTTACGAACATGCAACTGTAGATTCCGCAGCAGCAAAGATTGTTGAAGCAGCTAAGAGAAGCGGTGCATC
>DGHF01000214.1 GCA_002392545.1 Ruminococcus sp. UBA3855 | reverse complement strand
AGATTGAAATTGTGGTACATCGTCAGAGTGTTCTGCATTCGGCGGTAGAATTTGAAGATTATGCCGTCATTGGTCAGATGGGTGTACCAGATATGAAGATTCCGATTCAGTACGCTTTACTCTATCCAGAGCGGAAACCATGCCCGACAAAACCCCTGTCACTGACGGATTACGGCGCATTGACTTTTGAAAAGCCGGATTTTGAGACATTCGAATGTCTCCGCTGTGCGATTGATGCTATTCAGGAAGGCGGTTTACGTCCGGCAATCGTCAACGGCGCAAATGAGGAAGCTGTCAAGCACTTCCTGAAAGACGAAATCAGCTTTTTGCAGGTGGGGGAATTGGTTCGTTCGGCGATGGAAGCCGTTCAGGGCGGTGAGATTCACTGCTATGAAGAAGTTCTGGAAGCAGACCAGAAAGCAAGGGCATTTGTGAGAGAGAAAATTAAAAAAATTTAATTTATATCATGGGGACAAATTGCCGTAAGGCTTGCTACAAATTGCATTTCGTGAACTCAATACAATTTTTGCAAGGGCAATTTTTCCCCATACCCCTTTTTATCAGAAAGGATGAAGGTTTTTATGAGTATCATCATTGCATTACTGGTATTTTTTGTGATTGTTGTATTGCACGAATTCGGGCATTTTATCATAGCCAAACTGAGCGGAATTCGTGTGAATCAATTTGCTGTCGGGATGGGACCTGTTTTGCTGAAAAAACAGAAAGGCGAAACAGAGTATTCTCTCCGGCTGTTGCCGATTGGCGGATTCTGCGCCATGGAAGGCGAAGACGACGACAGCAGTGACCCCAGAGCCTTTAATAAAAAGCCTGTCTGGAAAAGAATGGGCGTTGTCGTGGCTGGACCTGTCATGAATCTGATTTTAGGATTTATCTTGATTCTGACAACAACTTTACTGGACGGGCAGGTTGCAACGGTGAAAGTTTCCAGATTCCCCGTGGATGAAAACGAGGTTTCTGTTTCGTCAAGCGAAATGAGCGGTTTGCAGGTGGATGACATTTTTTACAGCATCAACGGAAGAAGAATTTTGACTGATACTGATTTGTCATACCAGTTGCAGACAACTGATTCTGATACCATGGAAGTCGTTGTGAAGCGTAACGGAAAAAAAGTCACTCTGCCGGATGTTACCTTTTTCAACAAGGCAACGGAGGGGAGACTTGATTTCTATATCTGGGCGGAAAAGCCAAATCCTTGGAATGTGGTGCAATACAGTTTCTTGGATACGATTTCTGTCGGGCGGATGATATGGTCTTCATTGGCTGATTTGCTTTCGGGGAAATATGGTTTCCATGATTTGTCAGGTCCTGTGGGGATTGTGACGACTATCGGGGAAGCAGCAAGTTACGGCGAAACATTCAAACAGCATCTGACAAGTGTGCTTTCGTTAGCATCCTTTATCACGGTCAATGTCGGGATTTTCAACCTCCTGCCGATTCCGGCTCTGGACGGTGCAAGGCTGTTATTCCTCGTGGTGGAAGCAATCCGCAGAAAGCCCATTCCTCCTGAAAAAGAAGGTATGGTGCATCTTGCCGGAATGGCACTGCTGGTCACATTGATGATTGTAGTCACATATCAGGATATTGTGAGACTAATTCAGGGGTAACCCCCTTTCATGAGGTGATTTTTTATGAGAAATGTAAAACCTGTTAAAGTCGGGAACTGTATTCTCGATGGTCAGCATATTTATATTCAATCCATGCTGAATGTCCCTGCCAGCGACATTGAGGGCAATGTGAAACAGGCGGTTGAACTCGAAAAAGCCGGATGCGAAATCATCCGCACGGCTGTGCCTGATATGAATGCTGTACAGCTGATTCCGGCGATTAAGGAAAAAATTTCCATTCCTCTGGTGGCGGATATTCATTTTGATTACCGCCTTGCCCTGAAATGTGCGGAAATGGGTGTTGATAAAATCCGCATTAACCCCGGAAATATCGGGGATATGGAGAAAGTCAGACAGGTTGCAGAAGCATGTCAGAAGCGAAATATTCCTATCCGTATCGGGGTAAATTCCGGCTCTCTGGAAAAGGAACTGCTTGCAAAATATGGTTCTCCGACTCCGGAAGCCCTTGTGGAAAGTGCCCTGAATCATGCCTCCATGCTGGAACAGTTTGATTTTACAGATATCATTATTTCTATCAAGTCTTCGGATGTCAACCGGATGATTGACAGCTATCGTCTGGCAAGTGAAAAATGTTCCTATCCATTACATTTAGGGGTAACAGAAGCAGGTACGGAGCGAATGGGATTGATTAAATCCGCTATTGGTATCGGTTCGCTGTTGCATGACGGAATCGGCGAGACTATCCGAGTATCCTTGACAGATGACCCCATTCTGGAAATTAAAGCTGCAAAAGATATTTTGAAGAGTATCGGAAAAAGGGGCGGAGTGCAGATTGTTGCATGTCCGACTTGCGGACGGACAAAAATTGACCTCGTATCCCTTGCGAAACAGGTGGAAGAAGCCACCAAGGACATTGAAAAAGATGTCAAAATTGCCGTGATGGGCTGTATTGTGAACGGCATCGGAGAAGGAAGGGAAGCGGACATTGGTGTTGCTGGCGGTGACGGCGTGGGTTTGATATTCCGCCACGGTGAAACCCTGAAACGTGTTTCAGAAAATGAGATTGTTCCGGCATTATTGGAAGAACTTGCAAAAATGTAAAAAATTGGTAAAGACATCATGGCAGATACCATTTTCGGAACAATCATTTTCGGGGGGCTGTTCCTGTTTTTTACAGGGGTCAATTATTTGTATGTCTATCATGCATGGATAAAGAAAGAAAAAACTCCGTCCCCTGCGCCCTTTCTGGGGGGGATATTCGGAGCGATTACCATGCTGGGGCTGTTTGGGCTGAAAAAGCCGTTCCTGATTGTTTTACCACTTTTCATTGATGTGGGGAGCATTCCCTTTTTGATTTATTTCATTGTGGTGGTTGTAATGGAATTATTCATGGACAAAAAAAAATAAAGCCTGATTTATCAGGGAAAAGCGAATTTTTAGAAAGGCGGTAACGCTATGGAAAATGCCACACTTCTGGAGTTTCTGAAACAGTATACAGAAGATATTCCGGCATCTGTTCAGCAAGGTGTCATCCGAAATATTTTTTATGATGAAAATTATTTCAAGCATATTACATTCGAGGCGGTGTTTCCGTCAGTCGTGCCGACAGAAGATATTTTTCATTTTGAAAACAGTGTCGGGGTTGCACTGCAAGTCCCTCAATTACGGCTGGAATGCTTTTATGATGAGAAACTTTTCACAGCCTCCGTCATTCCCACTGTGGTGGAGATGATGAAGCGTGAACTTCCCATTATTAACGGTTTCCTGAACCGTGCACAATATCACCTTGACGGAAATCAGCTCACGATTGATTTGTATACCGCAGGTCAGCCCATTCTGGAAAAATTTCAGTTTTGCAAAAAATTCGCCGATTTCGTACAGAAACATTTCGAAAAAACTATTGCTGTCACCATGAACGGAAGAAACAACGTTTCCTATGAGGAATTAGAGCACATTATTCAGGAAATACCGCCGGAAATATCGCCCGATTATATACCGCCCTCTTATCCCAGTGTTCCCACGGAACGACCACAGGAAACAATTGTTGTTCCTGATACTCCGCAGACTGTCTCCGGTGAATCTGCTATGATGAATTTCACCAAAGAGGGAGAAATTCTCATCAAAGGCAGACCCATCAATGAAGACCCTGTAACCATTCCTCAGGCATTGACCACAAGAGGGGAAAAAGTCGTTGTATATGGCGATATTTTCGCCACTGAATCAAGAGACGTGAAAGGGGACAGGCGAATTGTCACGTATAAAATCACAGACTTTTCCGGTTCGGTTCTTGTCAAGCTGTTCGAACCTGTCAAGAAACTGGATGCATTACATCTGGAGGAACTGAAAAAGGGTGTCAGTATCGTTGTTTCCGGAAAAATTGAAGATGATTCTTTTGCACATGAGCCGGTACTCCGTCCGGATTCCATTGTTATCCGCAAGCGCAAGCCCCGAAAAGATACCGCTGAAAGGAAACGTGTCGAATTACACTGCCACACGAATATGTCCGCCATGGATGCTGTTTCCAGTGCGGGAAGTCTGATAAAACGTGCACACGATTGGGGACATCCGGCAATTGCTATCACTGACCATGGAGTGGTGCAGGGTTTCCCTGATGCCATGAATGCCGTCAACTCCATCAAAGACCCCAGTTTCAAGGTGATTTATGGCTGTGAAGCATATGTGGTGGATGATATTCATTTACCTAAAATTTTAAACGGCGACGAGCCACGAAGCATTCAGGATGAAATCATTGTGTTTGACGTGGAAACAACAGGGTTAAGTTATCAGCATGACCGTTTGACAGAAATCGGCGCAGTCAAGCTGAAAAATTTGCAGATTGTCGACAGCTTTAATATCTTTGTCAATCCCGAAAAGCATATTCCTGCCAAAATTACCGAACTGACCGGAATTACAGATGAAATGGTCAGAGATGCCCCCAAAGAAGCAGAAGCCCTGAAACAGTTTATGGAATTCTGTGGTGAAAAACCTGTTTTGGCGGCGCATAATGCCACATTTGATACCTCTATAATAAATCAGGTTATCAAGCGACATCATATTGATTTCCCTTACAGCTGGATTGATACGCTCATTTTGGCACAGTCGGTATTGCCCGAACTCGGAAGGCATAAACTGGATTTGATTGCAAAACACTTGAAATTAGGCAAATTCGACCACCATCGGGCGAGCGAAGATGCCGGAATGCTGGCGAAAATTTATATTGCACTGGTGGAACGGCTTTCACGTGAAAAAGGTGTTCAGACTCTCAACGACCTGAATTTGAAAACTGACCCCATCGACATCAAGAAATTGAAATCCTATCATCAAATTATTTTGGTGCGAAATCAGGTAGGCTTGAAAAATTTATATCGTCTGGTTTCCTATGGGCATTTAAAATATTATTATCGTCATCCATTGTTACCGAAATCGGTCTTAATGGAGCATCGGGACGGCTTGATTTTCGGGTCTGCATGTGAGGCTGGGGAGCTGTTCACTGCGCTCAAGGACTGCCGACCAGAGGAAGAAATTGAGGAAATTGCGAAATTCTTTGATTATCTGGAAGTTCAGCCCATTGCCAACAATGAATTTATGATTCGGGAACGGCTTGCACCAGACGAAGAGGCTCTTCGGGATTATAACCGGAAAATCGTGGAATTAGGTGAAAAATTAAATATTCCAGTCGTTGCCACTTGTGACGTGCATTTCCTTGACGAAAAAGACGGCATTTACCGGAAAATACTGACATCCGGTCAGGGCTTTTCTGACGTGGACAACCAACCGCCTTTGTACCTGCGCACCACGGACGAAATGCTGAAAGAATTCGCTTATCTTGGCGAAAAAAAGGCGGAGGAAATTGTCATTGATAATCCTCTTTGGGTTGCAAATGCCTGTGAACACGTGTTTCCCATCCCAAAAGGTACTTTCACTCCCAATATCGCCGGAGCAGAAGAAGACTTGGTACGAATTACCAATGAACGTGCAAGGGAAATTTATGGTGACCCGTTGCCCGAAATTGTGGAAAAACGCTTGAAACGTGAACTGGATTCCATCATCAAGCACGGATTTTCTGTATTATACATGATTGCACAAAAACTTGTTTACAATTCGGAGGAACACGGCTATCATGTCGGGTCAAGAGGTTCTGTCGGGTCGTCATTCGTGGCGAGTATGGCGGGAATTTCAGAAGTTAATCCCCTTGTACCGCATTATGTCTGCCCGAACTGCAAATACAGCGAATTCATCACAGACGGTCAATATGGTTCGGGATTCGATATGCCGGCGAAAGACTGCCCGAAATGCGGTACTCGTCTTTTACAGGACGGGCACGACATTCCTTTTGAAACATTCCTTGGATTTGACGGCGACAAAGCCCCTGACATTGACTTGAATTTCTCCGGTGAATATCAGTCCAGTGCTCACCGCTATACAGAAGAATTATTCGGGCGTGACAACGTATTCAAAGCCGGTACTATCGGCACAATCGCTGATAAAACTGCTTTCGGTTTCGTCAAGAAATATCTGGAAGAGCAGGGTACTCAGCTCAATAATTCCGAAATTGAACGGCTTTCTATTGGCTGTACTGGCATCAAGCGCACAACAGGTCAGCATCCTGGGGGGATGGTCGTTGTTCCGTCAGATTATGAAGTATATGATTTTACCCCTGTCCAGCATCCGGCGGATTCTGTCAGCTCCGATATGATTACCACACATTTCGACTTTCATTCGATTCATGACACCATTCTGAAACTGGATGAATTAGGGCACGTCGTGCCGACTTTGTACAAGCACTTGGAAGATTTGACAGGTCTCAAAATCAAGGACGTTTCCGGCTATGACCCCGATGTGATTAAAATGTGTACAGATTGTTCCGTGTTGGGGGTAACAGAACAAGATATTTATTGTAAAACCGGAAGCCTTGGTATTCCCGAAATGGGTACAGGGTTTACCATTCAGATGTTATTGGATGCGAAACCAACGAAATTTTCCGATTTTCTCCAGATTTCGGGATTGTCTCACGGTACGGATGTATGGCTTGGCAATGCCAAAGATTTGATTGACAATGAAGTATGTACCATTTCGGAAGTGATTGGAACTCGTGACAGTATTATGACGTACTTACTATACAAGGGTGTCGAGCCGAAAATGGCTTTCCAGATTATGGAGTTTACCAGAAAGGGAAAAGCCCCGAAAATGTTCACTCCGGAATTGGTGCAGATGCTGAGAGACCATAATGTTCCGGAATGGTATATTGAAAGCTGTCTCAAAATCAAATATATGTTCCCGAAAGCCCATGCTGCTGCCTATGTTATCGCCGCCATGAAATTGGGATGGTTTAAACTGCATATGCCGTTGGAATATTATTCCACCTATTTCACGGTTCGTGGTGATGATTTTGATGTGGAATTAGCTGTCAAAGGTACGGAGGCTGTTCGTGCCAAAATTGACGAACTGCGCATGAAAGGCAATGAACGTTCTAAAAAGGAAAATGACTTGCTTGATATTTTGATGATTGTCAATGAAATGCTTTCAAGAGGGTTTGAATTTTTGCCGATTGATTTATTCAAATCTCATGCTTACAAATATCTGATTGAAGAATGTGAGGACGGTAAACGAAGAATCAGAATCCCGTTTTCAGCATTGAGCGGTGTCGGGGAAGCGGCTGCGAATGGCGTTTATGAAGCTGCACAAAAGGGCGGTTTCATGTCGATTGAAGAATTTCAGGAGATGAGCGGAGCGTCAAAGACTGTCATTCAGATGCTGAAAGATTTGTCAGCATTTGGCAGTCTTCCGGAAACATCTCAGATGACATTATTTTGATATGTCAAGGGGAGCTGTTGATTTGTGGAATATTATGACAGCTCCTCCAAAATTCTGATGCTGTCTTGACAAAGATGATAAAATATGTTATGATATTACCATGATAACATGATAATGTAGTAGTGCACTAAAGTGCATGAACCAGATTGAAACAAAGTGAGGTATTAAAATGCGAAGATATGATTTAATTACCCCAGAGGGCACGAGAGATTTTCTCTTTGAAGAATGCGCTCTCAAACGTATCGTAGAAACCCGAACCAGAGAAATTTTCAAGTCCATGGGCTATACCAGAGTGATTACTCCGGCATTGGAATTTCTGGATGTTTTCAGAATCAATTCCGGCTATTTTTCTCAGGAAGAATTATGCAAGCTGACTGACAATAAGGGGCGGTTAATTGCTGTCCGTCCCGATTCCACAACCCCCATTGCAAGAGTGGTGGCAACTCGTCTCAAAGATGCCAAATTGCCGTTGAGATTGTACTATACTCAGCCTGTTTACCATTTTGCACCGTCTTTGAAGGGAAAGAGTACTGAAATCAATCAAACTGGTATTGAATTGATTGGTTCTAATTCCAGAATGGCAGATATTGAGGTTATTTCTGTGGCATTCTCTGTCCTGACAACCGTTGTACAGAATGCGCCTATGAATCTGAAAGTAAATTATTCCCTTGAATTGGGAGATATTCGTATTTTCCGTGAACTCATGCATAAACTCAATGCAACCCCTGCACAGAAAGAGGAAATTCACAGCCTGATTGAATCTAAAAATTACCCTGCTTTGAATGATTTTCTTGATACATTGGGCGATAATAAAATTACTCGTTCCCTGCGGAAACTGCCAACCCTGTTCGGAGGGGAAGAGGTTTTCGAACGTGCTTCGAATGTCTTTCAGGATGAACGCATTCAGGAAATCCTTGACAACATGAAAGCATTATATCATACAGTTTGTGCTATCAATACGGAAGGCAAAGTGACTGTTGATTTGGGTCTGGTCAACAAGACAGATTATTATACAGGGCTTGTAATTAAAGGCTATCTGGAAGGCTACGGAGAAGAAGTCATTTCCGGCGGTCGCTATGACAAACTCCTTGACGAATTCGGGTATGATGTTCCGGCAGTCGGAATGGCTGTCAATGTGGATGCTGTTGCAAATGTGATTGGAAAGAAATATACTCCTGTCCAGACTCCGGCAGACGTGCTGATTGTCGCTGAAAATGGCTGTGAAGTACAGGCTGTCAAGACCGCTGAATTGCTCCGTGAAAAAGGTCTTTGTGTGGAACATTTCCTTGATTCCGAAAATGCCGAACAGTATGCGCAAGACAGAGGTATCAGGAAAATGATTCTCATCAGCAAGGACAGCGAAAAGGAGGTTACTGTCAATGGATAAACCGCTTAGAATTGCCCTCACAAAGGGCAGATTGGAAAAAGACACCGTGCAACTTCTGGAGGGCTTAGGCTATGACTGCACCGCCGTCCATGAAAAAGGCAGAAAATTGATTTTGCCTGTGCCTGATGCACATATGGAAGTTGTTCTTGCTAAGGCTGCGGATGTTATCACCTATGTGGAACATGGTGTATGTGATATGGGTGTTGTCGGAAAAGATACCCTCATGGAAATGAATGGGAAATTGTTCGAACTCGTCAATTTGGGTTTTGGCAAGTGTAAATTTGCCCTTGCAACTAAAAAAGATTATCCTTTCTATGATGGGTTCGGTGTCAAGACAATTGCATCAAAATACCCGAATGTCACCCGTGCATTTTTCGAAAATAAGGGCATGGATGTAGACATTGTCAAGATTGAGGGTTCTGTCGAACTTGCGCCCCTGTTGGGTTTAGCTGATGGCATTGTCGATATTGTGGAAACTGGTACAACTTTGAAAGAAAATGGTCTTGCTGTCGTGGAAGATGTTGCACAGGTTTCCGCTCGTCTTATCGTGAATACAGTCAGTCTGAAATTACGTCAGCAGGAAATCGAAGCATTTGTGAAGAAAGTGGAGGATTATATCAATGATTAAAAAAATTGTTTGTGACGGTCAGAAAGAATATAAATTTCTGAAAGACCTCGAAAAAAGAACCGGTGAAACTGATAAGAAAGTTACTCAAATCGTTACTGAAATTATTGAAACCGTCCGTGAAGGCGGTGACGAAGCTGTCAAGAATTATACTAAGAAATTTGACGGCAATTTACCTCAATATTACGAAGTTCCTCGTGAAGTCATCAACGATGCCCTCACAGAGGCTGACCAAGATTTCGTGAATGCCCTCTTAAATGCACAGGAGAATATTGCAGACTTCCACAATCGCCAGAAATCGCAGGGCTTTACCAATGCCAAAGCAAATGGCGTGATTCTGGGTCAGCGTGTGAGAGGTCTGGAGCGTGTCGGTTTGTACGTTCCGGGGGGAACAGCAGCGTATCCGTCCAGTGTCCTCATGAATGCAATTCCGGCGAAAATTGCAGGGGTCAAGGAAATTATCATGGTAACTCCTCCCTGCAAAGACGGAACGCCCAACAAGGACATTTTAGTAGCTGCTGCCATTTGCGGAGTTGACAGAATTTTCCTTTCTGGTGGTGCGCAGGCAATTGCTGCCCTTGCCTACGGGACAGAAGAAATTCCGAAGGTTGACAAAATTGTTGGCCCTGGAAATATCTTTGTTGCAACGGCGAAAAAGTTGCTGTATGGGGTTGTCGATATTGATATGATTGCAGGTCCTAGTGAAGTGCTTGTCATGGCGGACAAAACCGCAGACCCGAAATTTGTCGCCGCTGATTTGATGAGTCAGGCGGAACATGACGTTCTTGCATCTTCTATTCTGGTGACAACTGACCCCGAACTCCCCGACAAGGTAGAAAAAGAAATCATCCGTCAGATGGCTTACCTCGAAAGAAAGGAAATTATCGAAAAGTCTATGACGAATTATGCCGCTATGCTTATCGCCCGTGACAAGCAACAGGCTATTGAGCTGGCGAATGCAATCGCTCCTGAACACTTGGAAGTTTTGATGGAAAATCCGCTGGAATATATCGGCTGTCTGGATAATGCCGGTTCTGTGTTCCTTGGTGCATATGCATCTGAACCGCT